>JAHFRO010000075.1:8981-10757 GCA_023266245.1 Betaproteobacteria bacterium
CAGACAAAGGAAGACACGACATGACACGCGAACTGCCGGTATGGCGCTCCCTGCTGTATGTGCCGGTCAACGTCGACAAGTACGTGGACAAGGCGCACACGCGCGGAGCGGACGCGATCCAGCTCGACCTGGAGGACAGCGTCCCCCCCGCGGAAAAGGAACGCGCGCGCACGCTGGTCGAGTTAGCCGCTGCCCGGGTGCGCCGCGGCGGGAGCGACGTGGTGGTGCGCATCAACCGCCCGCTCGGATTGACGGTGCGCGATCTCGAGCACTGCGTATGCCCCGACGTGGACGCGGTCGCCATCACCAAGGCGGAGAGCGCCTCGCACGTGAAGCTGCTCGACGAGTTCGTGACCGAGCTCGAGGAAAAGCGCGGCATGCGCGCGGGCCACACCCGGTTCATCACCATGATCGAGACCGCCGATGCTTTTGCGCGCATCGACGAGATCCCGCGCGCGAGTCCCCGCGTGGTGGCCATGAACATCGGCGGCGAGGACTTCGCGTTGAGCTGCAACATGCAGCCCGACGAGGAGGTGCTGCTGCATCCCAAGCAGCACATGATCATCGCCGCGCGCGCCGCGGGAGTGCTGCCGCTCGGCTTCATCGGAACGGTGGCCGACTTCAGCGACTGGGAGCGCTTCCGGCTCATGGTGCGGCGCTCACGCCGCTTCGGCTTCGACGGAGCGGGCTGCATCCATCCCGGCCAGGTCAAGATCGTGAACGAGGAGTACACCCCGAGCGAGGAGGAGGTCGCCTACGCGCGCAAGGTCATCCGGATGGACAAGGAGGCCGCGGCCGCCGGCCGCGCCTCGTTCCAGATCGACGGCAAGATGATCGACATCCCGGTGGTGGTGCGCGCCGGGAACCTGATCAAGCGTTACGAAGCGATCAAGCGGCGGGAGGCGAAGACGCTCGCCGCGATGGAGAAAGGCACGTGACGCAGGAGCTGGAAAAACTCAAGGACTGGATCGGGCGCCGCGAGGAGGACGTTGACTACGTGACGGCCCCGGCGGTGCATCGCCTTGCCGCTACGCTCGACCGCGACGATCCGATGCCGAAGGCAGGGGATCCGCTGCCGGTCGGCTGGCACCCGATCCTGTTCCCGCGCGTGGTGCGCCATTCCCAGCTCGGGCCGGACGGCCACCCCAAACGCGGCGATTTCCTGCCGCCGGTGCCGCTGCCGCGCCGCATGTTCGCCGGCAAACGCATCAGTTTCGTGGCGGATCTCAGGGTGGGCGATGAAGTGCGGCGCGAGTCGGTGATCAAGGACGTCGCCATCAAACAGGGGCGCACCGGGACGATGGTGTTCGTGACGGTGAAGACCGACATCGCGAGCCCGCGCGGGCTCGCCATCACCGAGGAGCAGGACATCGTCTACCGCGACGCGCCCGCCCCCGGCGCCGCGCCGCCCGCGCCGCAGCCGGCGCCGGGGAGAACCGTCTGGAGCCGCACCGTCACACCCGACCCGGTGATGCTCTTCCGCTACTCCGCCCTCACCTTCAACGGGCACCGCATCCACTACGACCATCCGTACGTGACCGGGGTCGAGGGCTATCCGGACCTGGTGATGAACGGCGGGCTCACCACGCTGCTCGTGTTCGAGCTCGCGCGCACCCACGCTTCCACGCCCATCCACTACTTTTCTTCGCGCAACGTGCGCGCGCTGTTCGTCAACCGCCCGTTCACGCTGGGCGGCGAGCCCTCGCCCGACAACAAGACCGCCAAGCTGTGGGCGGCGGATGAGGACGGGGCGCTCGCGCTCTCCGCCGAAGCCGA
>JAHFRO010000247.1:0-1684 GCA_023266245.1 Betaproteobacteria bacterium
GATGAAAGTGCTGGTCACGGTAAAGCGCGTGATTGACCCCAACGTCAAGGCACGGGTCAAAGCCGACGGTAGCGGCGTCGAGACCGCGAACGTCAAGATGGCGATGAATCCCTTTTGCGAGATCGCGATCGAGCAGGCGGTGCGCATGAAAGAAGCGGGCGTGGTGTCCGAAATCGTTGCGGTCTCGATCGGCACGCCGCAGTGCCAGGAAACGCTGCGCACCGCGATGGCGATGGGGGCGGATCGCGGCATCCTGGTGGAAACCGACGTGGAAGTGCAGCCGCTTGCGGTGGCGAAGGTGCTCAAGGCGATCGTCGCCAAAGAGAACCCGCGCCTCGTCATCATGGGCAAGCAGGCGATAGACGACGACAGCAACCAGTCGGGCCAGATGCTCGCGGCGCTGCTGGGCTGGCCGCAGGCGACCTTCATCTCGTCCATTACTATCAACGGTGACAATGCCGACTGCGTGCGCGAGATCGACACGGGGCTTGAGAAGCTCACGTTGAAGCTGCCCGCCGTGGCGACGACTGACCTGCGGCTGAACGAGCCGCGCTACGTGACGCTGCCCAACATCATGAAGGCGAAGAAGAAACCGCTCGAAATCGTCAAACCCGATACGCTCGGCGTGACTGTGACGCCGCGCCTCAAGACGCTGAAGGTGCAGGAGCCACCCAAACGTGGTGCCGGCGTGAAGGTGGCGGACGTCAAGGAACTCTTGGTAAAGCTTAAGAACGAAGCGAAGGTGATCTAACAGCAGGATTCAGGATTCAGGATTCAGGGATCAAGGATCAGGGATCAGGGATCAGGGGTCGGACATGTCAGTTCTCGTAATAGCCGAACACGACGGCAAACAGCTCAAGCCGGGGGTCACGAATACCATCTCCGCCGCGGCCAAAATGGGCGGGGACATCACGGTGCTGGTGGTGGGCCATCAATGCGCCGCTGCGGCACAGGCCGCCGCGAAGGTCGCGGGTGTGGCCAAGGTGCTGCACTGTGATGCGCCGCATTACGAAGGCTTTCTCGCGGAGAACCTTGCCGCGCTGATCGTGCCGCTCGCCGAAAAGTTCACGCACGTAATGGCGCCAGCGACCGGCTTTGGCAAGAACGTGATGCCGCGGGTGGCAGCGCTGCTCGACGTGCAGCAAATCTCCGATATCAGTGCGGTGGAATCGGCCGACACTTTCGTGCGGCCGATCTACGCCGGCAATGCGCTCGCCACCGTAAAAACGTCAGACCGCATCAAGGTGGTCACCGTGCGCGCTACCGCTTTTGAAGCCGCGGGACAGGCGGCATCCGCCACCCCGATTGAAACCCTTGCGCCGGCGCCGGACTTGGGGCTCGTGAAGTTCAACGGCCAGGAGGTGCACAAGTCGGAACGCCCGGAGCTGACTGCCGCCCGCATTATCGTCTCCGGCGGCCGCGGCATGGGCAGCGCCGAGAACTTCAAGATCCTGGAAGCGCTCGCGGACAAATTGGGCGCCGCGGTCGGCGCCTCGCGCGCCGCCGTGGACTCGGGCTTCGTGCCCAACGACTACCAGGTCGGGCAGACCGGCAAGATCGTCGCGCCGGACCTCTATATCGCGGTCGGCATCTCGGGCGCGATCCAGCACCTCGCCGGCATGAAGGACAGCAAGGTGATCGTCGCCATCAACAAGGACCCGGAAGCCCCGATCTTCGCGGTCGC
>JAHFRO010000247.1:1784-3702 GCA_023266245.1 Betaproteobacteria bacterium
TCGCTCTCACGCGCTCACGCCCTGACGCCCTCACGCGTGACGAAAGGAACACCGCATGTCCACGTATAGCGCTCCGCTGAAGGACATGCAGTTCGCGATCAAGGAGCTTGCCGGCCTCTCCGAGGTGTCGGCGCTGCCGGGCTGCGAGGAGGTGAACGCCGAGCTGGTGGACGCGGTGCTGGGCGAAGCGGCGAAGTTCGCGCAGGAAGTGCTCGATCCGCTGAACCGCGAGGGCGACAAGCAGGGATCGAAGCTCGCCGACGGGCGGGTGACCACGCCCAAGGGATTCAAGGAGGCCTACTGGCAATTCACCGAAGCGGGCTGGAACGGGCTTTCCGGGCAACCGGAGTACGGCGGACAGGGGCTGCCGCACGTGGTGGCGATGCCGGTGCAGGAGATGTGGAACAGCGCGAACATGTCCTTTTGCCTCGCTCCGATGCTCACTTCCGGCGTGCTCGAAGCGCTCAAGACCCACGGCACCGCCGAGCAGCAGCGTCTGTATCTCCAGAAACTGACTTCGGGCGAGTGGACCGGCACCATGAACCTCACCGAGCCGCAGGCGGGCTCGGACCTCTCCGCGGTGCGCACGCGCGCGGTGCGCGAGGGCGATCACTACCGCATCCAGGGAACCAAGATCTTCATCACCTGGGGCGAGCACGACATGGCCGGGAACATCGTGCACCTCGTGCTCGCGCGTACGCCGGACGCGCCTGAGGGCGTGAAGGGAATTTCGCTCTTCATCGTGCCGAAGTTCCTCCTCAAGCCCGATGGCTCGCCGGGCGAGAGAAACGAGGTGAAATGCGTCTCGATCGAGCACAAGCTCGGCATCCACGCGAGCCCGACTTGCGTGCTGGCGTACGGCGATCATAAAGGGGCGGTCGGCTATCTGGTGGGCGAGGAAAACCACGGGCTCGAATACATGTTCACCATGATGAACCACGCGCGGCTCGGAGTGGGGATGGAAGGCGTGGCGCTCGCCGAGCGTGCCTACCAGCATGCGCTGGAATACGCGAAGACCCGTGTGCAGGGCCGTGAGATCGGGCAGAGGAGCGGCGACCGCGTCACCATCATCCATCACCCCGACGTGCGCCGGATGCTGATGACGATGCGCGCGCAGACCGAGGCGATGCGGGCGCTGGCGTATTTCGCCGCCGCCACGCTCGACAAGGCCAGGCATCATCCCGATCCGGCGGAGCAGCGCCGCAGCCAGGCGCTGATCGACCTGCTCACGCCGATCGTCAAGGGCTGGTGCACGGAGCAGGCGGTGGAGATCGCTTCCACCGGCATCCAGGTCCACGGCGGCATGGGCTTCGTCGAAGAGACCGGCGCCGCACAGTATTTGCGCGACGCCCGGATCACGACGATCTACGAAGGCACGACCGGTATCCAGGCCAGCGATCTCACCGGGCGCAAGGTGGGGTTGGAGAAAGGGGGTACCGCGTTTGCCGTGATCGAGGAGATGCGCAAAATTGACGCGCAGCTCGCCGCAAGGGGAGAGATGCTGGTCTCCCTGCGCGACAATTTAAAGGAAGCCGTTGATGGCTTGGACAGCGCGACGCGCTGGATCGTGGACACGTACGCGAAGGACGCGAAAGCGGTGGCGGGGGTATCGGTGCCGTACCTGAAGCTGTTTGGCACGGTGGCGGGCGGCTGGATGATGGCGCGCGCTGCTCTGATCGCGCAGGAGAAGCTCAAGCAGCCCGATGCCGACCGCGATTTCCTGGAGGGGAAGCTCGTCACGGCCCGGTTCTACGCGGAACACGAGTTGCCGAAGGCCGTCCCGCTCGCGCGCGAGGTTGTCCGCGGCGCGGACAGCGTGCTCGCTCTAGATCCCGGCAGGTTCTAATAATTAGCCGCCAAGACGCCAAGGACGCCAAGAAGACCGAGAACGAAAATTGAACCGCCAAGGCGCCAAGAA
>JAHFRO010000248.1:0-1677 GCA_023266245.1 Betaproteobacteria bacterium
TAGGGTGCCACAAGGGGGGCTTCCTGTTCTGGCTCAGACGCTACGTCACGGCTTCAGGGAAAGTCTATGCATTCGAGCCCCAGCAGTCGCTTGCGTGGTATTTGAAGGACATTGCGATGATCGAAGGCTGGGACAACGTGATCGTGGAGGGGTCGGGGGTCTCTTCCTCAACCGGCTCGATGGAGCTATTTGTTCCCGCTCCACAAGGCGAATCATCCCCGGGAGCTACACTTTCACCCACAATTCAAGAGGTGACGCATCACAGGATCCGCGTGCCCGTTGTCAGTTTGGACGATTACTTCAGCCGCCTGGGCAATCCGAGGGTGGCCTGTATCAAGTGTGATTGCGAAGGTCACGAGGCTCAGGTTTTCAGAGGCGCGGAGGGTATTCTGAGGCGCGATATGCCGGTGCTTCTGTTTGAATGCGAACAGCGCCACCTGCCTGACAGCACGCCGGCTGCCGTGTTCGATTATCTGCAAAGCCTCGGGTATCGCGGCTTCTTTTTTTGCTCTTCCGGCATACTGCCCATTGAGCAGTTTCGCCTCGAGATTCACCAGCCCGTCCGCGAAGGCCGCTATTGGGATGCATCCGACTACTTCAACAATTTTGCATTCACCGCGTTCCCAGAGTTGCCCCCGGCGGCCAGGCTTTCGGCGCGCAGCGCTCGTATTGCGGCGGATAGCTGATCTCCGCGCCGAGGGCGACCGCAGCGTGCCACGGCCAGCGCGGGTTGAACAGCATGGCGCGGGCGAGTGAAACGAAGTCCGCTTTCCCCGAGGCAACGATCGCCTCGGCTTGGTGCGGGTCGCTGATGAAGCCGACCGCGCCGCTGACGATGCCGGCCTCCCGCCTGACTTGGTCTGCAAACGGCACCTGGTAGCCGGCTTTCACCGGGACCTTGGCATCCAGCACCACGCCACCGCCGGAAACCGTCACGTAGTCGCACCCGCGCTTCTTCAGTTCGCGCGCATACACCACCGCATCTTCCGGCCCCCATGCGTCCGCCACGTAATCGCTGCCCGGAATGCGCGCACCGAGCGGCCTGTCCGCCGGCCACGCCGCGCGCATCGCAGCGAACACTTCGAGCGGATACCGCATGCGGTTTTCCAGGCTGCCGCCGTACTCGTCGTTGCGCTGGTTGGAAAGCGGCGACAAGAAGTTGTTCAGGAGATAGCCGTGCGCCGAATGCACCTCGATCAGGTCGAAACCGATGCGCGCCGCGCGCCGGGTGGCATCAACGAATGCCTGCTTGACGGCCTCCATGCCGGCGCGGTCGAGCGCGCGCGGCGCAGGCCATCCGGGCGCAAGCGGAATCGCGGACGGCGCCAGCGTCTGCCACGGACGCTCGGCGGGCGGCAGCGGCCCGCGTCCTTCCCACGGACGCTGCGCCGAGCCCTTGCGCCCCGAATGCGCGAGCTGGATGCCGATCTTGATCGGCGAAACGCGGCGGCAGAAATTCACCACTCGCGTGAGCACCGCCTCGTTTTCATCCGAATACAGTCCGCTGCAGTGATGCGTAATGCGCCCTTCGGGCGTCACGTGCGTAGCTTCGAGAATCAGCAGCGCCGCGCCCGACAGCGACAGGTTGCCGAGGTGCATGACGTGCCAGTCGTTCATGCTCCCGTCCACCGCGCTGTATTGGCACATAGGGGATACCGTAATGCGGTTCGCCAGGGC
>JAHFRO010000248.1:1777-3699 GCA_023266245.1 Betaproteobacteria bacterium
ACGTGCCGTAGATGATGCCGATCACCGGCTTGCCGGCGAAGACCTCGCGCGCATAGCCGAACTGCAGCGCGCGCGAGCGGTGTCCGAACGAGCGCAGGTCCTTGACGCCGAACCGGCGATGGCTGCGCAAATCCTCCGGCTTTTTTCTCTCTCCGGACACTCTTCCCTCCCTTTCACGCTTTGATCCGCGCGCGTTGAACGGCGCCTGAGCGTCCGCTCCAACGCGCGCAGGTAAACGGGAGCAAGGCTTCCCGTTTAGCGGGAAATTATGCAGCACGCGTGCCGCGCGCCGCAATCGCTGTACTGCGTCCGCGCGCACGCGCCTGTGGGTCCGCCTTGCTTGATCTGACCCGCCCTTCTAGAATTCCCGTTAAAGCGGGACCCAGGCGGGCCCGTTTAACTGCGCGCGTTGGAGCCGGACGGATCGCCACTCAACGCGCGCTCACGAGTCGCGTTGGCGCGCGGCAAAAGGAGTCACCGATGGACGCCCCCAACACCGCAGCCACGAAGCCTAAGGCGAGCCAGCAGCCTGAAGCGCGCGGCGCCGTCAAGCGCAAGACCTGGAAGGGCGCGGAAATCCTGGTCGAGTACCTGATCAAGGAGAAGGTGCCTTACCTGTTCGGCGTGTGCGGGCACGGCAACGTCGGTTTTCTCGATGCCGCCTGCGACGCTTCCGACCGGATCAAGACGATTTCCACGCACCATGAGCAGGCGGCGGGTTATATGGCGGATGCCTACTACAAGATCCGCCACGAGCCGGTCGCGACATTCACGTCCTGCGGACCGGGATCGTGCAATCTGCCGGTCGCGCTGGCGGCAGCGATGATGGACTCGTCGGCTTTCCTCGCGATTACCGCGAACGTGCCGACGAGCCAGTTCAACCGCATGCCGTTCCAGGAAACCGGGCGCTACTTCCAGGGTGATTTCCCGACAGTGATCCGCCCGTACGTGAAGCGGAGTTTTCAGCCCACGCGCGTTGACATGATCCCGCTGGCGGTCAAGCAGGCGTTCGGTCTGCTGCGCACCGGACGGCCGGGGCCGGTCAACATCGACGTGCCGCTCAACGTGTTCCAGGAGGAAGCCGAGGTCGAGATTCCGGAACCGGATTCTCTGGTGAAGCAGCGGTTTCCCGGCGACCCGCATGCGCTGGAGCAGGCGCTCGAGCTACTGCTCGGCGCGCGCCGACCGGTCATTCTCGTCGGACAAGGCGGGCTGCTCAGCGAGGCAACGCAGGCCCTGCTCGATTTCATCAGGCTCATGCAGATTCCCGTGGTCACCAGCCCGAACGGGAAAGGGATGATCGACGAGGCGCAGGAACTCGCCTTCGGTGCAATCGGGAGAAACGGCACCTATGCTGCGAACGAGGCAACCAAGAACGCGGATGTGATCCTCGGACTGGGCTGCAGTTTTGATGACCGCACCACCAGCGCCTGGGTCGACGGCTACACGCTCTCCATCCCGCCCACCAGGCTGATACAGATCGACATCGATCCGTCGGAGATCGGCCGCAACTATCCGGCGCACCTGGGCATACTGGGCGACATCCAGGCAAGCCTGGAAGTGCTCACCCGGATGGCGAAGGAGAAACTGAAGTCCTCGCCCAGGACTTACACCGACTGGCTCGCCAGGCTGCGCGACTGCCGCACGATCTGGGATAACTATCAGAAGCCGCTCGCCGACAGCGATCAGACGCCCATCCGCCCGGAGCGGCTGATGAAGGCGTTGTCACGCGTGGTGCCCGAGCACGGCATCCTCGCGACCGACGTCGGCGTGCACCATAACTGGGTGGTGCAGCTGTGGCAGGCGAAGCGCCCGCGGCATTTGCTGCAATCGTGGGGATTCGCCGCTATGGGCTTTGCCACCTGCGGCATACTCGGGGCCAAGCTCGCCAAACCCGAAAGCCCGGCCGTGGCAGTGGTGGG
>JAHFRO010000076.1:0-5510 GCA_023266245.1 Betaproteobacteria bacterium
CGACGACCGCGGTGTGGGTTGCTCCCGATTGGGTGACGAGCGTCAGCTTGCAAAGCATCGCCTCGGGCATGCGCCGGTTCGCTTCTTCCGATACTTCGACTTTCACGCGCTTCGTCAGCGCGCGTATCCCGGGATCGTGCAGATACTCGTCGTCGAAGTGATGCTCGGCGACGGTACCGTGTGTCAGCGCGACCGCGACCGTGTAAGGCATGCTGTGGTCGGCGGTCTCGCGCGTGGTCGGCTCCCACTTTTCCGGGTCGCCCGCCATCAGCCGCACCGCCGTGGCGACCGTTTCGATGCGCACTTCGGCAATCTCGTCGGCGGCGCGGATCTTCTCCCGTACTTCCAATGCCGCCTGCACTACGGTCTGTGAGTACAGGCCGAGCGGATAGCGCTTGATGCTGCACTCCATGATCTTGAACGGATGTTTCCGCCCGCCCAGCGCGGCAAGCTGGAACGGCCTGCGCGTCACCGCCTTGAAATACCCGCCCGCGCCCTCGAAAATCGGCGATGGGCCGGTCATGCCGCGCGCCGCGAGCATGGCCGCGAACACCGCGTTGCGGCTCGCGTTGGCATAGGCACAGCCTTTCCACATCGAGACGTTGCCGATCCGGGTCTGGTACAGCGCGATATTTGGCGCGATGCCGAGATTGAACGCCTCGGCGATTCTCTTTTCCGGCAGCCCGAAAAGCCGCGCGGCGGCTGCCGTGCTCGCCATGCCGCCGACGGTCACGTGGTCAAAGCCGAGCGGCTTGAGATCCACCTGGTCGCAAATGCGGCAAAACACTTCGTAGGCGAGCACGGTGGCGGTAATCAGGTCTTTGCCGCTCCGGCTCATCAGTTCCGCGACAGCCAGTACCGCAGCGATGCTGTCGCTGGGATGGCCGGATTCGCCGGTGCTGGTATAGCCGTCGTTGAAGTCCAGGAAGCGGATCATCACGCCGTTGGCGAAGGCAGCGAGATCAGGGCTCGAGCGTTGGCCGCTGACAATGATGGTTGCGGGCCGGCTGCTGGTGACCGCTCCGGCGATTTCGCGTGCAATCCGCGCCGGCTCGCTTACCGAGCCGCCGAGCGCGCAGCCCAACGTGTCGATGATGAGCCGCTTCGCCTGGTGCACGACTTCGCCTGGCAGTTCCTCGTAACGCAGCGTGGCGGTGTAGGAACTCAGCTGCTCGACCAGCGTTGGCATTTAAGAGCCCGCGACAAAAACATTAGCCGCAGATGAACGCAGATAGAATCAACCCCGAACAACATTAGCCACAGAGATCACAGAGAACACAGAGCATGCAAAACCAGAACCTAAAACAGCTCGTCTCTCGATTTTCTTTGTGAACTCTGTGTCCTCCGTGGCTTGACGTATGTGATTTTCATCTGTGTTTATCTGCGTTTATCTGAGGCTAATTCATTTTCAGGATTTGTGAGACTGGTTCTTAATCGCTCAGAAAGCCGCGCACGTCGCGTTCCTCGCGCAGGCGCCATGCACGCGCAATGACTTTTTTCATTTCCTCCGCTGTCGCACCGTTGGCGTAAGCCGCCAGGCGGAGCGCTTTGTCTTCCAGCTCTCGGCGGGTGAGCGTGTTGTCCGGATCGCCCTTGGGCGAGGCAATCTTCCGCTCGATCGTTCCGTCGCCGCGCGTCGTGACTGTCACCCGCCCCATCCAGCGCTGAGGGTAGGCACGGTCGATCTCGGGATCGAGCGCCATCCTGACCTTGTCGTGGAAAGCGCGCAGCTTCGGATCGCGCAGCGCCGCTTCCGTGAAGTCGGCCAGTCCGGCGCGCCCCTTGAGCGCGATCATCGCCAGCACGAAGCCCATCGAGAACTTCGACTGGTGGATGGTGCGGGGATCGGTCACCGGCCCCAGCACGTCGAGCGCGCTCTGGTGCACGTGCGCGGTCACGCCCGTGATGTCTTCGGCCTTGAGCCGGTGCACGCGCATCAGCTCGAGCAGCGCGTCCGCCGCCGGATGAGTGTGACGGCATGAGGCGTGGTACTTGAACGAAGTCTCGGCGAGCGCCCAGCGCGTGCCGAGGCCGTCGGTGAGCGCGCGCGGGTCCGCATCGCTCGACATGCCCGCCGCCATGCCCTGCTCGCCTTCGAGGATGCGCCGCGCGCCGGTGAAACCGTCGCGCGCGATGTACGCCGCCATCAGCCCGTCCGCGGCCGCCTTCGCGGTGTGCAGCTGCTTGGAGTCCGCCGCGTCGCGCAGGAATTCCCACAGGCCTGCAGCCATGGTGCCGGCCGAGCCAAGCGCGTGCTGCAACCGGTCGGCATCCAGCCCGAGCAGCCGCGCGACGCCCGCCGCGGCGGCGAGCTTGCCGGCGGTGCCGGTGGTGTGGAACACCCTGTAGTGCGTGCGGCCGAGGAACTCACCCACCCGCACTCCCGCTTCGTAGCCGGCGACCGCGGCAACGATCAGATCCTTGCCCGAGGCGCCGGTTTCCTGCGCCGCGGCGAGCACTGCCGGAAACACCACCGTTCCCGGGTGCATCACCGCGCTGTTGTGCACGTCGTCCTGCTCGACGACGTGCGAGGCCGCACCGTTTATGAGCGCCGCGAAAACCGGTGAAGTACGCCTGCGCGAGGTCAGGATCTCACTCGGCCCGTCCGACGGCCCCATTTGTGCCGCGAATTGCTCCAGGATGCGCACCGGGCGGGCGCCCTTGCCGGCGAGCGCCGAGGCAAGCCAGTCGAGGAACAGCTCCTCGGTGCGCGCCACCACGGCCGCCGGCAGCGCATCATATCTCAGCGCAGCGAGGAATTCCGCCAGCGCGCGCGTCGGCTGCGCCTCAGCCGCGCGGGAAGTGCTCTTAGCAGGCATCTTCACAGAAGTCATAGGACGCCAAGCAAATCAAAGTCTTTAACCACTAAGGACGCGAAGGACACAAAGGAAAAGCGGGAATTCGGAAAATAATGAAAATCAACGAGCCCTTCGTGTCCTTTGTGTCCTTTGTGGTTCAAGAAGCTAGATTGCCGATACGGCGCGCAGTTCGGCGATGTCGGTGGCGCCGAAACCCAGCTCGCCCAGTATGCCCTCGGTGTGCTCGCCCACCGCCGGCACCGCGCCGATGCGCGCCTCGAACCCGTCGTGGGTGGCCGGCGGCAGCAGCACCGGCAGCGGGCCCGCGGGCGAACCCATCTCGCGCCAGCGGCGCCGCGCCTTGAACTGCGGATGATCCCACACTTCTTCCGACGTATTGATGCGGGCGTTGGCGATGCCGGCTGCATCGAGCCTTGCCACCACCTGCTCGGCGGTCAACGCCGAGAACGCCTTTTCGATCAGCGCCACTACCTCGGCGCGGCGCGCATTACGCTTGGAGTTGCTGTCATATCGCAGATCACCGGCAAGCGCGGCCTGCCCGAGCACCTTGTCGCAGAATACCGCCCATTCGCGCTCGTTCTGCAGCCCCAGCATCACGCTCCTGCCATCGCCGGTCGCGAACCTGCCGTAGGGAACGATGGTGGCGTGATCCGGCCCGGTGCGGGGGGGCGCGTTGCCGCCGAAGCGCGTGTAATAAAGCGGATATCCCATCCATTCGCCGAGCGCTTCGAACAGGGTGACCTCGACGCGGCCGCCCTTGCCGGTTTTCCCGCGCTGGTAGAGCGCGGTGAGCACGCCCGAGTAGGCGTACACGCCGGTCGCGATATCGGCGATCGAAATGCCGACCTTGCTCGGGGTCTCCGGCGGGCCGGTCACCGAGAGCACGCCGGCTTCGCTCTGCACCAGCAGGTCGTAAGCCTTCTTGTGCGCGTAAGGTCCGGCATCCCCGTAACCCGAGATGTCGCACACGATCAGCCGCGGGTATTTCGGCAGCAGCGCCTCCGCTGCAAGCCCCAGCCGCCGCGCGGCACCCGGCGCGAGGTTCTGGATGAACACGTCGGAGCGCGCGATCAGCCGCCCCAGGATTTCTTGCGCCTTCGAATGCTTGATATCGAGCGTCAGGCTTTCCTTGGAGCGGTTGAGCCACACGAAATGCGACGACAGCCCGTTCACCGTCTGGTCGTAGTCACGCGCGAAATCGCCCGTCCCGGGGCGCTCGATCTTGATCACGCGCGCGCCGAGATCGGCGAGCTGGCGCGTGGCGAACGGCGCCGCGACCGCCTGCTCCAGCGCCACGACCGTGATTCCGTCTAACGGACGCACAAAAAACTCGAAAATAGCCGCCAAGGCGCCAAGAACGCCAAGGAAGACAAAATTAACATCAAAAAATACAACGCCTGCATGAACCAGTATCGGTTCTTGGGTTTCTGATTTTATTCCCGTATTGGTTTTCTTGGCGGCCTTGGCGTCTTGGCGGCTGATTAAAACGATCGGGGCATGCCGAGCACGTGCTCGCCGATGTAGGCGAGGATGAGATTGGTCGAGATCGGCGCCACCTGATAGAGCCGGGTCTCGCGGAACTTGCGCTCGATGTCGTACTCCGCGGCGAAGCCGTAGCTGCCGTGGGTCTGGATCGCGACGTTCCCCGCCTCCCAGGAGGCGTCCGCCGCCAGCAGCTTGGCCATGTTCGCTTCCGCGCCGCACGGCTTGCCCGCGTCGAACAGCGCCGCCGCCTTGAAGCGCATCAGGTCCGCCGCCTGCACGTTGACGTAGGCGCGCGCGATCGGGAACTGGATGCCCTGGTTCTTGCCGATCGGGCGGTCGAATACGACGCGCTCCTTCGAGTAGTCCGCCGCCTTCTCGATGAACCAGTAGCCGTCGCCGATGCACTCGGCGGCGATCAGGATGCGCTCCGAGTTCAGGCCATCGAAGATGTATTTGAAGCCCTTGCCCTCCTCGCCGATCAGATTCTCCGCCGGGATCTCCAGGTTATCGATGAACAGCTCGTTCGTCTCGTGGTTCGCCAGATTGCGGATCGGTTTCAGCGTGAGCCCTTTCTTCGCCGCATCGCGCAGGTCCACCAGGAAGATCGACATACCCTCGGTTTTCTTTTTCACCTCCGCCAGCGGCGTGGTGCGCGCGAGCAGGATCATGAGATCCGAATGCTGCACGCGAGACGTCCAGACCTTCTGCCCGTTCACCACGTAGCGGTCGCCCTTCCTGACCGCAGTGGTCCTGATCTGGGTCGTGTCGGTGCCCGCCGTGGGCTCGGTGACGGCCATCGACTGGAGTCTCAGCTCGCCGCTGGCGATCTTGGGCAGGTACTTCCGCTTCTGCTCCTCCGAGCCGTGAGGGAGCAGCGTCCCCATGTTGTACATCTGCCCGTGACAGGCGCCGGAGTTGCCGCCCGAACGATTGATCTCCTCCATGATGATGGACGCTTCGGTAAGCGACAGGCCGGAACCGCCGTATTCCTCGGGAATCAGGGCGGAGAGCCAGCCTGCCCTGGTGAGCGCGTTGACGAAGGCCTCGGGATAGCCCCGCTCCTCGTCCACCTTTTGCCAGTACGCGCTGTCGAACTGATTGCAGAGCGCGCGCACCCCGTCGCGAAGCTCGCTGTGGGTATCCTGGCCGGCGGAATGCTTCATTGACGTGCGGCGCGAATGCTGGAAAATACACCCGATTATACGA
>JAHFRO010000076.1:5610-8666 GCA_023266245.1 Betaproteobacteria bacterium
ATCGCGATTTCGGTCGCCATCGTCGATTCCGGCGGGCATCCGATACTGATCGAGCGCATGGACGGGGGGCGCTTTCATACCGTGCACTCCTCGACCACCAAGGCGGTCTGTGCCGCCTCGAACAAGCGGCCCACCGCGGCCAAGGGCGCTCAAGCACAGGCGCTCGACACCGTGCACGCCATCGGGCTCGCGCTCGCCGCCGGGCCGGAGCGCTGGACGGCGATGGAAGGCGGCTACCCGATCATCTTCGACGGCGAGTGCGTGGGCGGCATCGGTGTCAGCGGCGGCACCTGGGAGTTCGACGACCAGGCCGCGCGCGAAGCGATCGAGGCGATCGGGGCAAGCTACAAGATCGACGCGAAATGAAGCTGAAAAACGGAAATCCCTGAAAGACCAATTGAAACCGCCGATGAACGCCGATGAATGATGTTCTTGAATTTCATCCGTGTTTATCTGCGTTTATCTGCGGCTAATCTCGCTTTTGGTTCTTGCGACGGGTTCTGATCGAAGAACGAGATGGAAAACTGAGCATGGCGGTTGAACCGTTAAAGGTCGCCTGCATCGGCATGGGATGGTGGTCGGACGTGCTCGCCGATGCGATCCAGCGCTCGGGCAAGCTCAAGATCGTCGCCTGCTACACGCGCTCGGAGGAAAAGCGCAAGGCGTTTGCCAAGAAATACGGCTGTGAAGCCGCCACCTCCTATGACGAAATTTTAAATGAACGCAGCATTACTGCGGTCATCAACACGACGCCCAACAACGTGCACCTGGAAACCACGCGCGCCGCGGCGGAAGCGGGCAAGCACGTGTTCCTCGACAAGCCGATCGCCAACACCATTGCCGACGGACGCGCGATCACGGAAGTGTGCCGCGAGGCGGGCGTCGTTCTCGCGCTCGGCTACCAGCGCCGCAAGGAAAGCCACTTCCGCTGGGTCCGCCAGAGAATCGACGACGGCGTGTTCGGCAAGCTCGTCAACGCGGAGGCCAACATCAGTCGCGACCGGCTGAGCAAGATCGACCTGAGTTCCTGGCGCTACACGGCGGAGGGCATGCCGGGAGGCGTCATGCTGCAGATCGGCATCCACTACACCGACGTGCTCGAGTACCTCATGGGACCGATCAAGGCGGTTAGCGGCCGGTTTGCCCAGCTCGTGCTGCCGGGCGACAATCCCGACGTGGCGAGCCTCGTGCTCGAGCACGAGAACGGCGCACTCTCCACGCTCAACGCGAGCTACGCCTCGGCCTCCGAGTACTACGTCATGAACATCTACGGCAAGGAGGCGAGCGCATACTACGACCTGCACCAGGGGTTGAGGTTCCTCAAGCGCGGGACCGACCGCTCGGACCCGGTGCCGTGCGCGAAGAACGACACCATCGTCGAGGAGCTCGAGGAGTTCGCGGACGCCGTTCGCGGGAAGGGCAAGCCCGAGATGGGCGGAGAGGCGGCAACCACCTCGCTTGCCGTATTGCGCGCCGGGATCAAGTCGGCCCGGGAGGGTCGGCGCGTCGAGGTGGCGGAGATCCTGGCCGGGAAAGACACTTAAAACATCGAAAGGAGGAGTGCCGTGAACACGTGGATCAGGATTTTGACGGCGGTCTGCTGCGCGGGCCTGGTGATAGCCGCGGGGCCGGGCCGCGGGCAGGATTTTCCGAAAAAAGGCAACGTCGAGATTACGGTGCTGTTCCCGGCGGGCACATCCGCCGACGTCACCGCGCGCGTGCTCGCCCAGGGCATGGCGAAGCAGCTCGGCGTCAACGTGCTCGCGGTGAATCGTCCCGGGGCCGGCGGCGCGATCGGCTACCGTCATGTCGCAGCCCAGAAGCCCGACGGTTATTCGCTGGTGTGGAATTCAAATTCGATCTCGACCACCTTTCACTCGGGCCAGCTGTCGTTCGATTACAAGGCCTTCGACCCGGTGGCGCGGGCACTGGTGGAATCGGTGGTGGTTGCGGTCCGCAGCGAAGCCAAGTGGAAAACGCTCAAGGAACTCGTAGCGGACGCGAAATCGCGACCCGACGCGATCACGGTTGCCAATTCCGGCGTCGGCAGCCATACCCATATCTCCGCGGTTGCGCTGTTCAAGACCGCCGACGCCCAGGTGACGGATGTGCCCTACGCCGCGGCGCAGATCGTGCCCAACCTGATGGGCGGCCACGTCGATGTGGTGGTGCAATTTCCCGGAGCGCTCGCAGGCAACGTCCAGGCGGGCAGGATCCGCCTGCTGGCGGCGTTGTCGGCCCAGCGCGACCCGGCGTTCCCCGATGTGCCGACCGCGCGCGAGCTCGGCATTGACGTCGCGCTTGACGCGTGGCGCGGAATCGCGGTGCCCAAGGGCACGCCGCAGGCGGTCGTCGCCGTGCTGGAAAAGGCGATACGCGAGGCCGTGCAGAGCGCCGAGTTCACCGCGGCCAGCGAGAAACTGTACGTGCGCCCGGGATTCCTCCCGGCGGCGGAATTCGGAAAGCTGATCGCGACCGAAGACGCCTACCTCGCGCGTATCATGGAGCAGGTCGGCCTGAAGAAAACGCCCTGACCGGCATGGCTCCGCTGCAACCAGGCTGGCCGGATCGCATCCACCGGCTGTTCGGAAAATTCGACGTACGCCAGGTCGCGTACGTGCCCGACGCGGGCCACGCGCGGCTGATCGAGCTGTGCCGCGCCGACCGGCGGATGCGCGCGCTCACGCTCACCACCGAGGAAGAGGGCGTCGCGCTGCTCGCCGGCGCCTGGCTGGGCGGTGCCCGCGGCGCGCTGCTGATGCAGTCGAGCGGGGTCGGCAACTGCATCAACATGCTGGGCATGATCCAGGAATGCCGCTTCCCGCTGCTGATGCTCGTTACCATGCGCGGCCAGTGGGGCGAATTCAATCCCTGGCAGGTGCCGATGGGACAGGCCACGGCGGCGGCGCTCGCCGGCATCGGAGCCATCGTGCACGAGGTGGATGACGCCGACCGCATCGAGGAAACGGTGTCGGCGGCGGCACAGCTTGCGTTCAATGCCTACCGGGCTGTCGCCGTGCTGATCGGACAGCGTGTATTGGGCGCAAAGAACTGGA
>JAHFRO010000076.1:8705-9220 GCA_023266245.1 Betaproteobacteria bacterium
CGCCGCAAGGTTGTCGCCGAGATCCTGAAACGACGCGGCGACGCATTGGTCGTCACCGGTCTCGGCTCAACCTGTTGGGACGCCGCCGCGGCTGGCGACCATCCCCTCACCTTCTACCTGTGGGGCGCAATGGGTGGCGCGGCGATGGTCGGGCTGGGACTGGCGCTCGCCCAGCCCAGGCGCCGCGTGCTCGTCATCACCGGCGACGGCGAGATGTTGATGGGACTCGGCGCCCTCGCGACGATAGGGATACATCGGCCGCACAACCTCGCCGTGATCGTGATAGACAACGAGCATTACGGCGAAACCGGCATGCAGCAGACGCACACGCGCTACGGCGTTGATCTCCCCGGCATGGCGCGCGCCGCAGGCTTCCGCGCCGCGGGCACGATCTACAACGCCACCCAGCTCAAGACCTGGGTTCCGCGCCTGTATCGCCAACCCGGGCCGGTGTTCGCCACGATCAAGGTGACGACCCAACATGCTCCGACGGTCCTGCCGCTGCGCGACGGCAC
>JAHFRO010000076.1:9320-10710 GCA_023266245.1 Betaproteobacteria bacterium
GCACGCTCACCAGATACAAAATGTTCATCGGCGGCGAGTGGGTGGATGCCGCCAGCGGCGAACATTTCGAGAGCGACAACCCGTTCACCGGCAAGCCCTGGGCGCTGATCCCGAAGGGCGGCGCGCAGGACGTTGACCGCGCCGTGCGCGCGGCGCACAAGGCGTTCACGTCGGGTGAGTGGCCGAAGTTGAACGCCTCGAAGCGCGGCGCACTGCTCCGGAAGCTCGCCGATCTCATCGGCGAGAAGTCCAAGTTCCTCGCCGAGATCGAGGTGCGCGACAACGGCAAGCTCTACGCCGAGATGAGCGCCCAGACCGCCTACATGGCGCAGTGGTATTACTACTACGGCGGGCTTGCCGACAAGATCGAAGGCGCGGTGATACCCACCGACAAGCCCGACATGCTCAACTTCACGCGCTACGAGCCGCTCGGGGTGGTCGCCGCCATTACTCCCTGGAACTCGCCGCTGCTGCTGATCGCCTGGAAGCTTGCGCCGGCGCTCGCGGCCGGCAACACGGTGGTGATCAAGCCCTCCGAGTTCACCTCGGCCTCCGCGCTTGAGTTCATGAAGTTGATTGAGCAGGCGGGCTTCCCTCCCGGAGTGGTGAACGTCGTCACCGGCTTCGGGCCCGAAGTCGGCACGCCGCTGGTCGAGCATCCGCTGGTGGCCAAGGTAGCGTTTACCGGCTCGGACAAGACCGGCACCCTGATCTATCAGACCGCGGCCAAAGGGCTGAAGCGCGTCAGCATGGAGCTCGGCGGCAAGTCGCCCAACATCGTGTTCGACGACGCCCACAGGGAGAACGCGATCAAGGGCGTGATCTCGGGCATTTTCGCCGCCACCGGCCAGACCTGCATCGCCGGCTCGCGCCTGCTGGTGCAGAGCACGATCCACGATGAGTTCGTGGAGAAGCTGGTCGCCTTTGCCAGGACCGCCAAAATGGGCAATCCGATGAATCTCGACACCCAGATCGGGCCCGTCACCAATCCGCCGCAGTTCAAGAAGATCCTCGATTACATCGACATCGCCCGGAACGAAGGCGCCAAGCCGGTGCTGGGCGGCGGGCGCGCGACGCGCCCCGAGTGCGGCAGCGGCTGGTTCGTCGAGCCCACCATCTTCACCGGCGTCAGGAACTCGATGCGCATCGCGCAGGAGGAAGTATTCGGCCCGGTGCTCGCGGTGATTCCCTTCAAGGACGAGGAGGAAGCGGTCGCGATCGGCAACGACGTGGTGTACGGGCTCGCCGCGGGCGTGTGGACGCAGAACATGCGCCGCGCGCTCACGATGGCGGAGCGGCTGCAGGCGGGCACGGTGTGGGTGAACACCTACCGCGCCGTGAGCTACCTCTCGCCTTTCGGCGGCTACAAGCGCAGCGGCCTCGGGCGCGA
>JAHFRO010000077.1:0-2296 GCA_023266245.1 Betaproteobacteria bacterium
CTCCACCTGGCTGCTGACACAGGGCTGGTTCCTGCCGATCTCCGGGCCGCTGCTCGCCACCACGCTGGCGCTGGGGGGAAGGAACGCCTACGACACGCTGCTCAAGCTGCGCGAGCGGCGTCGGCTGCGCGCCTCGTTCTCGGGCTACGTCAGCCCCGCAGTGATGGAGGAGATTCTGGCGGGGCGAATCCGGCCGGGGCTGGGCGGGGAGAAGAAGTTCGTATGCGTCATGTTCTCCGACATTCGCGGCTACACCACGCGCAGCGAGCGCCTGACGCCCGAGCAGGTGATCCGTTTTCTCAACCGCTATTTCGAGCGGCAGGTCGCGCTCATACACGAAAGGGGTGGCAGCGTGGTGAGCTTCATGGGCGACGGCATTATGGCGGTGTTCGGTGCGCCCAAGTCGCTCGACAATCCCTGCCGCGAGGCGTTCGAGGCGGCGCGCGCGATGCTGGCGTACGTCTCCGAGCTGAACCGGCAATTTCTCGCCGAGGGGGAGGCGCCGATGGATATCGGCATCGGGCTCCACGCGGGCGAGGCGGTGATCGGGCACGTCGGATCGTCTTCGCGCCACGATTACACCGCGATCGGCGACGTCACCAACGTCGCATCGCGCCTCGAGAGCCTGACCAAGGAAGCCGGCTTTCGCGTGGTCGTATCGAAAGCGGTGGCCGAGGAGCTTGGCGCGGGCGAGGCCCTAGCGTTTCTCGGCCCGATGGCGATCAAGGGCCACTCGCCGGTGGAAGCCTATGGCTACGATAAGACCAAGGACTAGCCGCAGATGAACGCCGAAGCCGGTCAACGCAAAGACGCGGAGGACGCAAGGGATGCGAATCAATTCGAGAGAACTTGTTAATTTTCGGTCGCGTGTTTTTTCGGCGTTGCCAGCATTGAGAGCGTAGGTCTCGTCAGAGCGGTGGGTGATTGGGTGTCGCAGGCGACCGAAAATTTCCGCAGCCGCTTCGAGATCAAGCGGGAGCTCGGCAAGGGCGGCATGGGCGAGGTCTATCTTGCGCACGACACCTTTTCCCAGCGCGACGTCGCGATCAAGCTTGCGAAGCTGCAACTCTTCGAGGACCCGGAGATCGGCGCCCGCGCGAAGAAGATGTGGTTGAACGAAACGCGGCTTGCGGGCAAGCTGCGCCATCCCTACATCGTGGAGATCTACGAGGCCGGTGTCGCCGAGGACTTCGGCTATCTGGTGATGGAGTACGTGGACGGCGGCACGCTCAGGCAGTACATACGGCCCGGCGCGCTGCTGCCGATTGAGTCGGTGATCGAGATTATCTACAAGGTGTGCAACGCCCTCGAATACGCCAACACCCTGGGGCTCCTCCACCGCGACATCAAGCCTGCCAACATCATGCTGACGGGCGATAACACGGTGAAGGTCACGGACTTCGGCACCGCGTACTTCACGCAGGCGGACGAGACCCAGGTGTTCGACGTCGGCACGCTGCCGTACATGCCGCCGGAGCACTTCAAGAAGCGGTCGCCAACAGTCCAGTCGGACATTTACGCGGTCGGTGTCATGGCCTATCAGCTGCTGACGGGCGCGCTGCCGTTCAATGCCGATTCGTTCCAGGCGATGATCCATCAAAAGCTGCACGGGGATTTCGTCCCGCTGGAGACGCGGCGCAAGGACATCGCCAATGAGCTACGCTTCGCCGTGCATCGCGCGATCTACAAGGATCCCGAAATCCGCTACGCCTCCTGGCAGGCCTTCTGCGACGATCTCGCCTTGGCACTGCCGCAGGTCAGCCGTTCCCGGGAGGTCGCGTTCGAGAGCGCGCGCTTCGACACGCTGAGGAAGCTCCCGTTTTTCGCGGGGTTCGCCGACGCCCAGCTGTGGGAAACCATACACATCAGCCAGTGGCGGGACGTGCCGGAGTCCACGGTCATCTTCGAGCAGGGCGGGGCCGGCGACCGCATCTACGTGATCGCACGGGGCGACGTGGTGGTGATGCGCGACGGCGTGACGTTGAACCGCCTTGGCCCGGGCGAGTGCTTCGGCGAGCTCGCCTACCTCGACGAGCAGCGGCCGCAGCGCTCGGCGACCGTCAGGTCCCGCACGCCGCTGGTGCTGATCGAGATGGACGTCGAAGCGCTGAAGCAGGCGAGCGAAGCGCTCCAGGCGGCGTTTACCCGCGCCTTCATGCGCGTGATGGTGAAGCGGCTCAAGCACGCCGACAAGCGGGTGCTGGACGTGCTCGGTGGGCATTCGTGAACCAGCTATCAGCAATCAGCTTTCAGCGATCAGCCAAGACGTCCCGCTTCAAGCTGACAGCTGATCGCT
>JAHFRO010000077.1:2396-10668 GCA_023266245.1 Betaproteobacteria bacterium
CCGGCGAATACTTCGGCGAGATGGTGCTCGACGAGGGGCCGCGCTCCGCCTCCGTCGCCACGCTGGAAACGTCGAAGTTCTACATCATCCCGAAGGCCGAATTCAGGCGGTTCCTGTCCGGGCATCCGGACTTCGCGATGAAGCTCATCAATCGCTTGATGCACCGGGTGCGGGCGCTGACGGAAAACGTCAGGAACCTGGCGCTGCTGGATGTTTACGGCAGGGTGGCGCGCTTGCTGCTGGAGCTTGCGGTCGAGCAGGACGGCAAGCTGGTCGTCACGGAAAAGCTGACCCAGAAAGACATCGCTGACCGTGTCGGGGCATCTCGGGAGATGGTGAGCCGCATCTTCAAGGACCTCGTTGCCGGCGGCTACGTCACACTGGAGCACAAGCAGATCACGATCAACCGGGACCTGCCCCCGCACCGGTAAGGCAGAAGGATGTGTGAATATTCAACAAATCAATGTGCTGTGATGCATGGCGCCGGAATCGCAAGTTGCGTTAAGTTGGAGCTGTCTGGCGGGGCCAGGGCTTCGGGATTCCGTAAGCTGCGGCGAAGCCTATAATTTCGCCACGGGGTCTGGGGATGAGATAAGCCTTCGGCCTGACGCGGGCGATGCGGAAATCCGTGAATCTTCAGGAGGATGGCAACACCATGGTGAATTCGGATAGCGGCAGCAGGTGGCGCAGGGCGCTCGCGTTGGCCATATTTGTGTCTTGGCTGGTGGCGCTGGCAACACCCGCTTGGGCCGAGAGCATCGCGCTGGTCACCGACGTTTCCGGCCGGGTCACGGGACAGGGGCCAGTCACGATACTGTCGGAGATTGCGGCCGATACCCGCGTGCAACTTGAAAGCGGGGCGCGGCTGGTGGTCATCTATTTCCGGTCTGGCGACGAATACACCTTTACCGGCCCGGCGCAGATCCAATTCCGCACGACCGAGCCGCAGGTTCTCTCCGGCGCCAAGCCGCAGAAGCGCGCGAGCCCGCTCCGCAAGGGCGGCAAGGACGTGACCATCAAGCCTGTCAGCGTGACCCAGGCCGCGTACGTGATGCGCAGCGGACGGCCCACCGCGCGCATCAAGCTGCTCACGCTCTCTGGCACGAAGACGCTCGACGCATCGCCTGAATTCCGCTGGCAGGAAATCGAGCCGGGTGCGAAATACCGCTTCGAGCTGACCGACGACACCGGCAGGTCGGTCTACGAATCGGACGTGACTGGCAGCGCGCTCAAGCTGCCGCTTCCCGTGCGACTGCGAGAGGGCGTCCCCTATACGTGGGAATTGTCGGCGCGGCTTGCGGACGGCCGGCGTTACGTGAGCGCGGGCGACTTCAGCATCGTCACGCCGCAATTGCGCGCCGAGGCTGACGCCCTGCGCCCCGCCGCGGGCGCGCCGGTTTCCGAGCGCGTGGCGTTCGCCGCCTGGCTCGAGCAGATGGAGCTGAAAGACGAGGCGCGCAAGTACTGGAGAGTGCTTGCCGCCGAACGGCCGGAGGATGCGAAGCTCAAGGCGCTTGCCGCGGAGTGACACCATGAAAGTGCGATGGACAACAGTCATCGCCGCCATGGCGCTGTTTCTTGCGAGCGGCGCGCTTGCCCAACGTGGCGCGCCTGCTGCAATGAATGAGCCGCGCGTCGCGCTCGTCATCGGCAACGCCGCCTACAAGGAAGCGCCGCTCCGCAACCCGGTGAACGATGCGACCGACGTGGCGCAGGCACTGCGAGAACTGGGGTTTGCGGTGACGCTGCGCACCAACGCGACGCACAAGGAGATGGAGCAGGCGATCCAGCAGTTCGGCCTCACCATCCGGCGCGGGGGCGTGGGGCTCTTTTACTTCTCCGGCCACGGCGTGCAGAGCAGAGGGAGCAATTACTTCATCCCGATCGGGGCGAACATCCAGTCGGAGGCCGACCTCAAGTTCCAGTCGGTGGACGCGGGCTGGGTGCTCGCGCAAATGGAGGATGCGCGCAATCGCGTGAACATCGTGATTTTGGACTCCTGCCGCAACAACCCCTATACGCGCGCCTTCCGCTCGGCCGCGCGCGGCCTCGCCCAAGTGGACGCGGCCAAGGGCAGCTTCCTCGCCTTCGCCACCGCGCCGGGGGACGTGGCGGCTGACGGCACCGGGCGGAACAGCCCCTACACTAAGCACCTGCTGGCAAGCCTCAGGCACGCGGAATCGGACATCTTCCAGGTGTTCAGCCGGGTGAGCCAGGCGGTAGCGCAGGAGACCAGAGAGCAGCAGATCCCCTGGTTCAATTCCTCGCTCACCGGCCGCTTCCAGTTCCGTCTGGATGTGCAGGTGACGGTCACAGTGCCGCCAGCGGTGGCCGCGCCCGACCCGGTTGCGAACGAGCGCGCCTTCTGGGATTCGGTGAAAGACTCGAAGAACCCGGAAGAGCTGAAGGCTTACCTCGAGCAGTTCCCGGACGGGCTCTTCGCCGCGCTCGCCCGGGCGCGGCTGAAGTCGATCGAATCCACGCAGCTCGCCACCGTCGCGCCTACAACACAAAAGGTCGCGCCTATCGCGCTGCAGGATGATTTGCAGCGGCTGGCCGCAGGTACCGTGTTCAAGGACTGCGATGTCTGCCCCGAGATGGTGGTGCTGCCTGCGGGAAAGTTCCAGATGGGCGACGTGGAAGGCATCGGCGACGGGTACGCGAAGGCCAGCGTGCCGGTGCGGGAAGTGACCTTCCGCGCGCCGTTCGCCCTCGGCAAGTACGAGATTACCCATGAGGAGTTCGACCGCTTCTCGCAAGCCACCGGCCGCAGCCTGCTCTCCGACCACGGCTGGGGACGCGGCCGGCGCCCGGTCACCAAGGTGAGCTGGGACGACGCGGTCGCCTACGTGCAGTGGCTGAGCGAACAGACCGGCAAGCGCTACCGCATCCCGAGCGAGGCGGAATGGGAGTACGCGGCGCGCGCCGGCACCCGTACGGCCTTCTGGTGGGGCAGCCAACCGAGCCACGAGTACGCCAACTATGGCAAGGGCATGCCCGGCTGGTTTCCGTCGGGCGTCGTCTCGGGCCGCGATCAATGGTTGTACACGGCGCCCGTGGGCCAGTTTCCCGCCAATCCGTTCGGACTGCACGACATGCAGGGCAACGTGTGGGAATGGGTATCGGACTGCTTTGCCGAGAGCTACGCCGGCGCCCCGTCGGACGGCACGCCGCGGGGCGGAGACTGCGAGAACCGCATCATGCGCGGAGGGTCGTGGGGGTACAACCCCAACTACATGCGCGCCTCGACGCGCGTGAAGGTCATCTGGGGCGTGCTGTCGTTCCTGTACTACGGCATCCGCGTGGCGCGGGATCTCGACTGATGCGCGCCGCGCCGGCGGCGCCGGTGTCGGAGCGCGTGGCCTTCGCCGCGTGGCTCGAGCAGATGGAGCTCAGGGACGAGGCACGCAAGTACTGGCGTGCGCTCGCCACCGAGCGCCCGGATGACGAAAAGCTGAGGGTTCTGGCAACGGAGTAGGGCCATGAAAGGACTGTGCACGGCCATTCTGGGAGCAGCGGTGCTGCTCGGGGCGAGCGGCGCGCTTGCTCAGCGCGGCCCGACTGTTGCGCCCGCAGCGGTGAGTGAGCCGCGCGCCGCGCTGGTCATCGGCAATTCCGCCTACAAGGTGGACCCGCTCAAGAATCCCGCGAACGACGCCGAGGACATGGCGCAGACGCTCCGTGTGCTCGGCTTTCGCGTGACGCTGAGAAAGAACGCCGACCGGCGCCAGATCGTCTCGGCGATCAACGAGTTCGGCCAGGAGCTGAAGAAGGGGGGCGTCGGCCTTTTCTACTACGCCGGGCACGGGGTGCAGAGCAAGGGGCGCAACTGGCTCGTTCCGATCGGCGCGCACATCGAAAGCGAAGGGGAGCTCGAGTTCGAGACGGTGGATGCCTATCGCGTGCTCGCGTTGATGGAAGAGGCGGGCAATCGCGTCAACATCGTGATCCTGGATGCCTGCCGCAACAACCCGTTCGCGCGCGCTTTCCGCTCCCCGGCGCGGGGTCTGGCACAGATGGAGGCTGCCAAGGGTAGCTTCATCGCGTTTGCCACTGCGCCGGGCTCGGTCGCCGCCGACGGGCTCCGCCGGAACGGCCTCTACACCGAACAACTGCTCGCAAGCCTCAAGCACCCCGATTCCGACATCGACAAGGTGTTCCGGCGGGTGACCGCCGAGGTCTCGCGCGCGACCGGCAACAAGCAGGTGCCGTGGATCTCCTCGTCGCTCACCGGCGACTTCTATTTCCGGGTTGATGTGCAGGTCACGGTCACAGCGCCGTCGTCAATTCTTGGGCCCGAGCCAGCTTCAATCGAGCTTGCGTTCTGGGAATCGATCAAGAGTTCCACCAACCCCGCCGATTTCGAGGTATACCTCCGCCAGTACCCGGACGGGCATTTCGCGGGCCTGGCACGCAACCGCCTGCAATCAACACAGGTGGCTACTGCAAAGCCGAGCGTCCAGATAAAAGGTACACCACCGGCTCATATAGGTGTGGTGGTCCAACCGGTAACGATGGAGCTCGCTGAAAGTCTGGGGCTTTCGAGACCTATGGGGGTGGTCGTTGCCGACGTCCTTAAAGGTTCTGGCTCCGACAAGGCGGGAATCAAGCCAGGCGACGTTATCATAGCTGTCGACACCGAAACGGTAACCGATGGTGCTTCGTTGGTTGCGAAGATTCGCGAGCGTGTTCCCACCGGAACCGTCACGCTGAGGATCGTGCGCGATAAACAAGAAATGGAAGTTCGAGTCGATATCGGTACTTTAGCGCCGCCGTCGCTCGAGTCCACGCAGGTCGCCACTGCTGCGCCAAGCACTGCGGTGATACGCCCGAAGCCGGCGCCGGGCTCGATCGCGAGCATGACACCGGGAACCACATTACGTGAGTGCGACGTCTGTCCAGAGATGGTAGTGGTCCCGGCAGGCAGCTTCATTATGGGCTCGCCTACATCGGAACAGGATCGCGACAGCAACGAGGGGCCGCAGCACCAGGTGACGATTTCACGCAAGTTCGCGGTGGGGAAATACGAAGTGACCTTCGATGAATGGGATGCCTGCGTGCGCGAGGGCGGCTGCGGCCACCAACCCAGCGACCAAGGGTGGGGACGCGGCAAGCGGCCGGTGATCAACGTGTCCTGGAACGACGCAAAGCAGTATGTGCAGTGGCTGTTGCGCAAGACCGGGAAAAACTACCGCCTGCTGACCGAGGCGGAGTGGGAGTATGCGGCGCGCGCGGGCACCACGACGCCGTTCAGCACCGGCGCTACGATCAACGCGACGCAGGCGAATTACAACGCGACACAGTCCTATGCCGGGAGCGTTACCGGGCATTATCGGCAGCAGACGGTTCCGGTCGGCAGCTTTGAGCCAAATGCCTTCGGCCTCCATGACATCCATGGCAACGTCTGGGAATGGACCGAGGATTGCTGGAACGCGAACTACCAACTTGCGCCGGGCGACGGCAGCGCCTGGGCCTCTAGCGATTGCGGCTGGCGCGTGCTGCGCGGGGGCTCTTGGTTCAGCAATCCGAGGAACTTGCGTTCTGCCAGCCGCAGCCGCGATCACCTCCGCTTCCTCCGGGGCGACGGCTTCGGTTTCCGCGTCGCCAGGACAGATTAACTTATTTCGTCTTTGATTGAAGCCGCTGGCGACAGAATGAGTGGAAGGTCGCAGATGACAGTCGAATGGAGCAAAGACGTGCGGGGCATCCTGGTGCGCTGCGCGGCGTCTCTCGCGCTGGTGGGGGACGGTGGCCGTTAGCCCGACATCGGGATAAGCCCCATGCGGCCCGCCTATATACGTGCATGGATTACTCTGCTAACCATGGCATTGTGCATGCCGCTAGCCCACGCGCAGTCGGCTGCATCCGTTCCCCCGCGCACCATCCACGACATCACCGCGCTGCTGGATCAATACCAACCCGATCCCGCCAGGGTCGAAGCGCTCAAGGCAGCACTCAATGCCGAACCGCCCAAGACCGACGACCGCATCAGGCTGGCGGAATTCTTCGCGCGCCGCGCGGCGGCGGCACAGGAGCTTGGCATGATAGACGGGCAGATCGCTGACCTGCGACGCGCGGCCGAGTACGCGAAGGGTTGGGCGGAAGGCGAGTGGGACATACTGAACGATTTGGCCACTGCCGAAATCTACGCCGGCAATTTCCTCAACTCGATAAAGATTAAGCAGGAGACGTTGCGGGCGGTCGCCGGCCTGCGCGGGCGCGAGCTCAGCACTTACGCTCAGATCGCCATGTTGCTCTCGTTCGTTGGCGACGTGCGCGAAGCGCGCAGCGCGCTGCGCACGGCCGAGGCGGTGGGATTCCAACTACCGAGCGGCGCTTGGGTGACGTGGGGTAACCTTTGGACCAACCTGATCGAGCGGGCGCGCGGCGCCATATTGCGCGCTGAGGGCAAACACGTCGAGGCGGAAAACGCCTTTCGGAAGGCCTTGCATGCGATTGAGGAATTTCTTGAGGTTGCTCCCAGGTTGGCTTCCGACGTTTCGCCTCTGGAAAGATGGCGGGGATCGCGCGACTTGACGGAGCGCCTGGTGGCCGAGTCCCTGTTTTTCCAGGGGCGGTTCGCCGAGGCGGAAGTCGCGATGCGCAACGTGCTGAAATCCAGCCTGAAGCGCGTCGGCCGGTATTCCAGCGCGACTGGATTGATAACGGCAAAACTTTCCGAGATCTACAGCGAGCAGGGCCGGTATCGGGACGCGGAGACGCTCTCGAAGGCGGCACTCGATATTTTCGAGAAAAGCGGATCGTCCCCGGTTTCGGGCCCTTACAGTGTCGCGCGCCGCATCCTTGCTGCCGCGTTGGCAGCGCAGGGACAGTGGGCCGCCGCTGCTAGGATCTTCGACGAGATGCAACGGGATCTTGGAAGCGATCCGGAAACCCTGCGACGCATGTACGTCATCAACGCGGAGCTGATGCTCGCGCTGATCAAGACCGGGCGGGCAGCCGAGGCCGTACCGCTGTTGGAACTGGGGTTCAGGTCGGCGCGGGAGCGGCTCGGTGAGGGCAACTACCGGGTCGCCGAGCAGAGGGGGTACCTGGCGATAGCGCTTACCGAGACCGGGCAGCGGAACCGCGCGCTCGCGGAGTTTCAGGAGGCGATCAAGGTGTTGCTGGCGCGCAGCCGTGCCGACGCTGACGAAGAGAGCGACTCCCCGGCGCGCGTATGGCGCCTGGCGATCATCCTGGAGGGCTACATCGGTCTGCTCTACGACATGCGCAACGAGCTGCGGCAACCGGGGTTCGATCCGGCGGCGGAGGCGTTCCGCGCTGCCGATGCCGCGCGCGGCGGCAGCGCCCAGCGCGCGCTGGCAGCCTCGGCAGCACGTGCAGTGGCTGGAGCGCCGGCGCTGGCCGACCTAGTACGCAAGGAACAGGACACCAAGCAGCAGGTTGCGACGTTCTATGGCCTGCTGACGCGCATGCTTTCGGCTCCTCCCGAGCAGCAGTTGCAGAAGGTCATTTCCGATCTGCGCGCGCGCATCCAGGAGCTGGAGAAGGAGCGGCGGCAGCTTTTCGCTGAGCTGGAGAAGCGCTTCCCCGCCTACGTGGACCTGGCCATCCCGAAACCGGCCACTGTCGAGGAGGCGCGGGGAGCGCTGCGCGAGGGCGAGGCGCTGGTAAGCGTGCTGGTTGCGGATGAGCGCACCTATGTCTGGGTGGTGCCAAAGACCGGGCCGGTGGCGTTTCATGCAACGGGCCTCGGTGAGAAACAGGTCAGCCGCATGGTCGCGGGCCTGCGCCGCGCGCTCGATCCGGGAGCGGTTCCGCTGGATCGTTTTCCCGAGTTCGACGTGACGACGGCGCACCGGCTGTATGCGGAGCTGCTCAAGCCCGTGGCAGGAGCATGGAAGGGTGCGCATACGCTGATGGTGGTGGCCAATGGCGCGCTCGCCCAGTTGCCGTTCACTGTATTGCCCACCGAAGCGGTGACGTCGGCAGCCGATGCGGGCTTAAGGTTCGAGCGCTACAAGCAGGTTCCGTGGCTCGTGAAGCACGTTGCAGTGACGCAGTTGCCGGCAGTGAACACGCTGGTGACGTTGCGTGCGCTGCCTCAAGGCAATCCCGCCCGCTCGCCGTTTATCGGCTTCGGCGATCCCCAGTTCGGCCGGGATGCGCCGCCGGCGGCGCTCGCCCCGGTTGCGCTGCGCATGCGCAACCTGGTGGTGACCCGGGCGGGCGAGGGCAAGGCGGTGGACTGGATGCCCTACAGCCAGCTTTCCCCGCTGCCGGACACGCGCGAGGAGATCCTGGCGAT
>JAHFRO010000249.1 GCA_023266245.1 Betaproteobacteria bacterium
AAATGAAATATTTTTGTTTTCCTCTGCGAACCTCCGCGTCCTCGGCGTCCTCTGCGGTGAGAGGTTGGGGTTTGGGGTTTTGAGGAAGGCTACATGGACGTAGTAATGCCGCAGCTCGGCGAGACGGTCGCCGAAGGCACCGTCACCCGCTGGTACAAGAAGGTCGGCGACGCGGTGAAGGCCGACGAGGCATTGTTCGACGTCGAGACTGACAAGGTGAGCACCGAGATTCCGGCGCCAGCGAGCGGCGTTCTTGCCGAGATTCTGGTGCAGGAGGGCGTGACCGCGAAGGTCGGCGCCAGGCTGGCGGTGATCCGCGAAGCGGGCGGGCAGTCCGCGCGGCCGGCGGCATCCGCGCCTGCGGCGGGCGCGGCTGTCGCTCGTCCGGCGAAAGCGGATGCCAGCGGGCGCCTGTCGCCGGTGGTGAGCAGGCTCATCGCCGAGCACAATCTCGACCCGCGCGCGATCGCCGGTACCGGCCGCGACGGAAGAATTACGCGCGAAGACGTGCTGGCGCACGTCGCGCAAAGCGGCGCCACGAAGCCTGCTATGAGGACACAGGAGCGGCCACAGTACGTGGTCACCGGCCCCGGCGCGGAAACCATTCCGCTCAACAACATCCGCAGGCGCACCGCCGAGCACGTGGCGAAATCCTGGACGACGGTGCCGCATGTGCTGCAGGTGGTGGAGGCGGATTTCTCGCGCGTGGACCAGGCGCGGCGCGCTGCCGGCGCGCAGTGGAAGAGCCGCGAGGGGTTCTCGCTCAGTTATCTCCCGTTCGTCGCGCGCGCGGTCGTGCTCGCGCTCGCCAAATATCCGCGGCTCAATTCCAGCTTCAACGGCGATCACCTGCTGGTACACCGGCGGGTCAATCTCGGCATCGCGGTGGACCTCAACCTCGAGGGGTTGATCGTGCCGGTGCTGAAAGACGCGGCCGTCAAGTCGCTGCCACAGCTCGCGCGCGCCATCAACGACCTGGCGGGCCGCGCGCGCGGGAGCAAGCTGCGGCCCGACGACATGACGGAGTGCACCTACACCATCAGCAACAACGGCGCCTTCGGCACGTTGATCACCGCGCCGATTATCAACCCGCCGCAGGTGGCGGTGCTCTCCACCGACGCGGTGCGCAAGCGCGCGGTGGTGGTCGAGGGGGCGAAAGGCGACAGTATCGAGGTGCGCCCGGTGGGGATGCTCGCGCAAATGTTCGACCACCGCGCGGTGGACGGCGCCTACTCGGCGGCATTCCTCAAGGAAGTGAAGACCATCATCGAAACGCGCGACTGGGCGCAGGACATGCAGGAATGAGCGAAAAACTTTTTGCCACAGAGGACACAGAGAACACAGAGAAAGAATCCCATGAAATCCCGTCAACCTGCCCCGTCTTTTGATTCTACTCAGTGACCTCTGTGCTCTCTGTGGCTGAATTCGGTTTTTAAGGAAAGCAAATGGCAAATCTGAAGCAGCACAAGCTCGGCTGGATCGGCATCGGCCGCATGGGCTATGCAATGGCGGAGCGGCTGGCGAAAGCGGGCTGCGACCTGACGGTGTGGAACCGCACCCGGTCGAAAGCCGAGCCGCTTGCCAAGTCCGGCGCGAAGGTGGCGGATACGCTCACTGACCTCGCCACGTGCGACATCGTGTTCACCATGGTCTCGACCGGCAAGGACGTGAAGGAAGTGCTGTTCGGCCCGAACGGCGTGACATCCAAGGGCAAGTCGCCGAAGATCGTCGTGGACTCGACCTCGATCTCGCTCGACGAGTCTGCGGAAATCCGGGGCAAGCTCGGGAAGCTGGGGGTGAAGCTCCTCGCCGCGCCGGTGTCGGGCAACGACAAGGTGGTCAAGGCCGGCAAGCTGATGTTCGTCGTGTCCGGTCCGCAGGCCGCCTACGACGCCACGCGGCCCTACCTCGACCTCGTGGGGCGCGGCTCGAGTTATGTCGGGGAAGGGGAGCTCGCGCGCATCGCCAAGATCTGCCACAACGTGTTTCTCAGCGTGGTCACCCAGTCGCTGTGCGAGATCACCGTACTGGCGCAGAAAGCGGGCATGCCGCGCCATGCATTCCTCGACTTCATCAACAACAGCATCTTCGGCTGTATGTTCACGCGCTACAAGACGCCGGCGCTGGTCAATCTCGATTTTCACGTCACGTTCACGCCCGAGCTGCTGCGCAAGGACATCGACCTCGGTCTCTCGGCGGGCAGGGAATTCGGGGTGCCGATGCCGCTCGCCTCGATCACCCGCGACATCGTGCAGACGCTGATCGGCAACGGTTATACCGACCAGGATTTTTCGACGCTGCTGCTGCTCCAGGCGAAGGCCTCGGGCATCGAGCTCAAGTCGGAGCACATCGAGGTAGGCGACGGATTGAGTTAGGGCAAGTCCACCACAGAGGCACAGAGACACGGAGAAAGGCCCAAATGCAGGCTACTTTCCCAACATTATTGCCAGGACCTTCCGGAGCCATCCGGATCCCCAGGTGCTTGCTTTCCATTATCGGTTCCTCTCTGCGTCTCTGTGTGGCACAGCCGCAGGCTCCCAAGGCGAGTAATGCCACGGTCAAGCCGCAAGGATTGCCCAAGGCCGCCGCTATGCCCGCACCGCTGCCGCGGCTAAGAGCGGTGCACCGGGCGCGCGTCCCGCGCAAGCGTGACGAAAGAAAATAGCCGGGCACCATTGTTTTTAAGTGAAATATAGAATTCTCGGCAAGAACGGTCCGCGTGTTTCCGCGATCAGCATGGGTCGCGGCAGCAAACCCATCCAGTTCGGCGATCCGCTGGAGCAGGAGTTCAATGCGACGATCCGTCGCGCGGTTGAGCTCGGCATCAACTTCTTCGATTCCTCCGACGCCTACTGGGCGACGCGGCACGAAGTGCTGCTCGGCCGCGCGCTCAAGGATTTCCGCAACAAGGTGCTGATCTCCAGCAAGTTCGGCAACATCGATCTTCCCGACGGCAAGAAGGCGACCAACGGCAGGCCCGAGTATGTGTTTCAGGCCTGCGAAGCGAGCCTGAAGCGGCTGGGCGTGGAGGTCATTGACGTTTACTACCTGCACCGCGTGGATCCCGCCACGCCGATCGAGGAAACGGTCGGGGCGATGGCGCGGCTGATCGAGCAGGGCAAGGTGCGCTACCTCGGCATCTGCGAGGCCGGGCCGGCGACGCTCAGGCGCGCGCACAAGACGCATCCGATCGCGGCGTTGCAGACCGAGTACTCGCTGTGGTTCAGGGAGGTCGAGCGCGACGTGCTCCCCGCATGCCGCGAGCTCGGCATCAGTTACGTCGCCTACGCGCCGCTCGGGCGCGGGTTGCTCACCGGCAAAATCAAGCGGGTCGAGGACCTGCCGCCGAAGGACCGCCGGCGGCGGCATCCGCGCTTTTCCGTGGAGAACCTCGCGCGCAACGTGAAGCTGGTGGAAGGTCTTGAAGCCGTGGCGCGGGCGAAAGGCGCAACCCCCGCCCAGATCGCATTGGCGTGGCTGCTGGCGCAGGGTGACACCATCGTGCCGATTCCCGGCACCAGCCATGTGAAAAATCTCGAGCAGAACGCGGCCGCCGCGGAATTCGAACTCATGCCGGAGGAACTGCGCCGGCTCGATGAGATCTTCGCGGTCGGCGCCGGCGCGGGCGCGCGTTATCCGGAACACGTGCTGCGCGGCGTGGGTTTGTGA
>JAHFRO010000078.1 GCA_023266245.1 Betaproteobacteria bacterium
TTCATTAACAAATCATTCGGTTACGATAATGATGTGAGTTTATTTCCCTCAACGATGCAACGTATTGGTGCGCCGCAGCACCAGAGTGCTTTAACTTGGTGCGGCGAGCCCTTCAAGCACAGTCCTGTCGACGCAATAGGCCGCCGGCCGCAGCTGCCTCTGATACAGAAACTCGAGCACGTGGCCGCGTAAATGGTGGTAGCGGCTGTCGTTAACCAGCGCGAGGCACGGCCGCGCGCTCCGCCTCCGCCTCGCGTCGCTGTCCTCCCGCCACGGCTACGCCGCCACCGTGGCGGCGGCCTCTTTCATGGTCGTCGCGAGCACGGCGTAGGCTGCAACCCACGATTGCTTCACGTCCTCGGTAAACGCTTCACCGAGACCCTGCCCGAGCGTCCAGATCAAGGCGCCCGCGACCGTGTCATAGTGCGCATCCTTCACGCCGTATTTGACGTGGCGGCGGCCGAGGTCCTGCACCGCGGGCACGATCTGGTCGAGCCTGTCGAGCGCCGCCACCGCGGTGGTGATCATGGCCATGAGCTTGCGGCCTTGCTCTTTCATGTCGCCCTTGAACAACGGCTTGACGGCAGGTTCCATCGCGAACAGCTTGCCGTAAAAGAGTTCGGCGGCTGTGTCGCTAATCGGCAGCACTTTCTGCCAACTGGATTTCACCAGTTCGATCTGCCTCGGGGTCATGATGGGATTCTCCTGTTTAATGAGACACTATTGTGATCATGTAATCGACCGCGGCCTTGACCTGGTCATCGGTCAAAACGGCGTTGCCGCCACGTGGCGGCATTTCGGTTCCTTTCGGGCCGAACAAGCCCTTGAGCGCGTGCTCGTACAACGTCTCCCTGCTCTGCTTAAGCCGCGGCGCCCACGCCGCCTTGTCGCTGACCTGGGGCGCGCCGGCGATGTCCGTCGTATGGCAAGGCTTGCAGGTCTCGATCCAGACGCTGCGCCCGAGCTTCAACCGCAGCTCGGAAAATTCCGGATACGACTGCGCGCGCGCCACGCCCGGGGCGCAGAACGCCACCGTGAACAGCACGGCTGCGAATTTCGCGGCTGCCTGCGCCATGATCGCCGTCTACTTCATCGGCAAACGGATCACCACGCCGCCCATCGCCTCACCCAGCTTGAAATCGGTGCGCGGGCTCTCCTTGTGCCCGTTGTGACAGGAGACGCACGCCTGGGAGACCGCGCGGTCGGCGTAAATCGCGGTGTAATACTTCTTGCCGCCCAGCGTTTCCTCCTTGTAGAAGGGCTGGTCCGGCTTGGCAGCGACCGCCTGCAGGCCTTCCTTCTCGACCGGAGTCTTGCCTGCGTTTTGCTTGTTGATCGGCCACAGCGACAGCAGCGAATAGCTGAAAGCGGGCTTTTTCTCCGCCACCATCTCGGAGCCGAAGCGGAACATCTGCGCGGGCAGCGGCAGCGCCTTGTCGTCCTTGAAATGCTCGCTCGCCTTGATCACCTTTTCTTCGTTCTGCAGCCGGTTGACGACCATTCTCGTGTACACGGTGCGGTCCGCCTCCATCACCATGTGCAGCCCGTCGGCCATCTCCTGGTACGTGATGCCGCCGTCGGCCGCACGCACCGTGCCCGCCGCCATGGCGAGCGGCAGCAACGCCGGGAGCAGCTTGATCAGACTACTGAACTTGTCCATTACTCGGTCTCCTTTTATGAACTTTCCCTGCGTCGATTCAGCCGCCGCTGGTTATGCCAGTCTTGCGACCGCTGTGATCTTCCTCACTTCGGCGCGCCGGCGTTTTCGCGCCGGCGCTTGTTTTCTTCCTGTTCCTTCTGCCGTGCCTCGGCCATCTCGAGGCTGCGCACGTGGACCTGCGGCCGGCCCTTGAAATTGCGCGCGACGAGCGCCGTGTCGGCCAGCGCGTCGATCGAGAAGCCGAGACCATGGCAGCTCATGCAGACCGGCCGGATCATCTTTTCGTTGGGACGCAGATCATCGTTCTGGTTGTGCTGCACGAGGATGCGCTTGCCGTCGTCGTCGCGATGATCGACGCGCGGCAGATGACAGCTCGCGCACGATACGCCGCTGCCCGCCGGCGCCTCGCCGGCGATTTCCTTGCGCCACAGCGCGAAATGCGGCGAGCTCCTATAGGCGCGCGTATGCGCGTCGTCGTGGCAGCCGACGCACGCGTCGACTGCCGCCTGTCTGGTATCAAAGCGGTGGGCGGAGTGGCAGGAGTTGCAGTCGAGCGTCTTGTTCCGCGCGTCGGTCTTCATCGGCGCCCGCGCCATCGCCGGTGTCATCGGCGAGAGGCCCTGGTCAAGCCGCATGCCGTGCTTGCCGGCGAGAAAGCCTTTGACTTCGGGGCCGTGACACTGCGCGCACGCCTTGTGATCGGGGCGGTCAGTCCAGCGCGCCGGCCGGCCGGCGTCGGCGACGATGTGACACGCGCTGCAGTTGACGCCCGCCTTTGCATGCGCGGTGGTGAACCAGTCGTCATGCAGCTTCGCGTCGAACTTCACCGACGCCGGCGCATCATGCGCATCACGCGCGAGCGGCTTGAGCGGGTATTTCGCCGCCGCGTAGCTTTCCATCTCAGACACCCGGCTTGCGTAGTCGCGCGCCCGCAGAACGGCCTCCGATCTGGTCGCCGCTTCGTGCAAATGGCGCAGCAGAAAATCCTCGTAAAGTGCACGATCGTCGTGAAAGTTGTGACAGCCCGCGTTCGCGCAGGTGTCGAACTTCATGCCGGCGTGGCTCGGACGCTCTTTGGCGATGTCGGTCTCGCCGCTGTGACAATGAAAGCAAATGTCGCCGGCGACCGTGACGCCCATGGTTCTCGTGATCTCGGGCTGGTGCTCGACATGGCAGGTGATGCAATAGGTTGCGTCGAGCTTCGCAGTGCGGTCCGCGTTGCGCGGATCGGTAAATTTGCTCTTCGGGTATTTGTCGTCGGCCTCCTTGAGCTCCGCGCCGTGACACTTCATGCACGCGTCCTGCAGCGCGTCTCTGCCGCCAAACGCATTCGTGTGACAGGTCTCGCACTTGAGCTCTATCTGGTAATGGCCGTGACTGGTCTTGCCTGGCAGGAACAGCGCGCGTGCATTAGCGAGCAGCGGATAGCTCGCCGCGCGCCCCGCTACCAGGCCGAGTGTCAGATATCCGCCGATGGTCACAGTCAATACTCCCCACGCAATCCAGTACGCGCTCCGCCCTGCCATGCCATCGATCCGTTCACGGTCCGAAGTAGTACGTCTTCAGCACGTGGAAAATCAGCAGCGCCGGAATCGGCCACGCGAGCAGAATATGCGTCCATGTCCAACCCGCGCGCAGGCGCCGGCCGTTCGCCGGGATCAAACGGTGCTCGAGGGCGACCACGCCGCCCGCCACGCTGCCAACCAGCAGCAACGCAAGAAAGAAACTCATCAGCAGGAAATTGAGCTGAGAACCCAGGCGGCCGCCGGTGTGCACGGCGAGTGCGCCGAGCGTAAGCGCGCCCAGCACGGCATGCGCGACGCGCCACAGCGGAAAATCGCCAAGGCTGAAACGCGACCAGCGCTTACGCAGAGACATCACGAGGCTCGCCACGACTAACGCCAGTACGGTATAGCCGCTGACCTGTTTCCAGAAGCTATCGCGCCACAGCACGTCCCACTGCCACGCTACGTCCACGCTGCGCGCGTAGGGCAGCGCCGGAGCGAGCAACCCGGCGAGCGCGCAGAGCAGCGCAAACGCGGCGAACCCAAGCAGCGGACGCCAGGCGCGCGCGGGTTCGATTGCCGCCGCAGCCCCGCTCGCAAGCTCAGCGAGCAGCGGCCGGCACGAACCGCACACCGTCGAAGCACCGGTTGCGGCGGCCAAAGCGTCCGCGCTGGCGCAGCCGGCAGCAAGTGCCGTGCCCAACCGGCCGCGCGTCACCCCCGTGCAATTGCATACCGTGACATCGGCCGGCCACGCCAGCACGCTCTCGACTTCCCGCTCCGGCCACAATTCCCCGCTGCGCTTGAACCGCCACAGCTGCCACGGCAAGACATACCGTTCGTGCAGCACCGCTTCCTGCAGCCGCCCGAGGTGGGGCCAGTCGCCGATCGCGATTGCACCGATAAGCCGGCCGCGCCGCACGACCAGCTTGCGGTAGCAATGAGCGTCGGCGTACACGGCCTCGCGCGCGAATTCCGGCAGCTCATCGGGACCCGCGGGACCCATGCTGAACACCGGCAAGTCGAGCACTTTGAGCCGCGTCGCCACAATTGAGCCGCGATATCGCGAGCCGCCGCCGTGGATGCTGTTGGCCGCGACCGCCGCCTGCTCAAGTCCCGGGGCCACGATGCCGTAGGTGCGCTCACGGTGCTCGGCGCATTCTCCAACGGCGTATATATGCCGATCCGAGGTGCGCATTTTATCGTCGACGCGCACGCCGCGGCCGATAGCCAATCCCGCGTGGAGCGCGAGATCGACGTTGGGACGAATGCCGGTGGCGACCAGCAGCGTGTCGCATGCGATCATCCGACCGCTACGCAGTTGCACGCCGGTGACGGCCGTGTCTCCGCACACGCGCCGTACGCTGTCCGCCAGTATCACTTCCAGGCCGAGCACCGTAACGCTTTCATACAAGCGCTGTGCGCCCGAATGGTCGAGCTGACGCGCCATTAGGCGATCATAGTGTTCGACGACGCACACTTCGGTGTGAAACCGCTGCATCGCGCGCGCGGCCTCAAGACCCAGCAGCCCGCCGCCGAGCACCACGACACGGCGGCAGCGCACACGGCGCGCAGCGAGTTTTTGCGCATCGCTTGCATCGCGCAACGTATAAACTCCGGGCAGATCAATCCCCGGAATCTCGGGAATAGCCGGGCGCGAGCCGGTTGCGAGTACGAGGTATTGATAGGGCTGCAACATACCGTCCGCATCGCGCACGCACCGAGCCGCGCGGTCGATTGCTCTGACCGCGCAGCCAAAACGCGTTGTCAAGTGCGGTGTCTGCGGCAGCTTGAGATCGCGCGTGAGCGCCTGCCAGTTCAATTCGCCGCCGAGATAGGCGGATAATCGCACGCGGTTGTACGGCTCCCATGCCTCGTCGCCGTAAAGGACGATCGGGACATGCGGCGCACGGCGGTGCAGTTCCTGCACCACGCGCACGCCGACGGGACCGGCGCCGACCACCACGACCGGCGTAGCGGCGGGGGCGGCTTGCAGCCCCGGTACTTGCTGTCTGGCGAGCGCCGCAACCATGCCTCAGCTCCGGTCAACCTGAAGTGAAATCCTGGCGCGTCATTACGTATGCCCGCCTTTGAAAGCGGCCGCATACTTCTTGCCGTCCCGCGCCGCCGGTCGGTCTTGGCCCGTGAAAGTCGGACCCGGGCAACGCAACATTAGCGACCGCGATCGCGTCTGCGCCGCAATCTTTCTTCATGCGTGATCGCATTCTTCAAGAAACGTGATGAGGTTTTCGCGCAGCTCGTAATAGCGCGGGTGGGCAAGAAGCGCGCGGCGCGCGTGCGGACGCGAGAGAGGCACATTCATGATGCGCCCGACCCTGGCGCGCGGTCCGTTGGTCATCATGACCACGCGGTCCGCCAGCAGGATCGCCTCATCCACGTCGTGCGTGACGATGATCGCGGTGATCTGGTTGCGCGCCCAGACCTCCATCAGCACTTCCTGCAGTTCCCAGCGCGTGAGCGAGTCGAGCATCCCGAAGGGCTCGTCGAGCAGTAGCAGCTTCGGCGAAAGTGCGAATGCGCGCGCGATGCCGACGCGCTGCCGCATGCCGTTCGACAGTTCCGAGGCGCGCTTCTTCATCGCCGTCGCGAGCCCGACCCGCGCGAGGTAGTACTCGACGGTATCGCGGCGTTCGGCGGGCGAGGCGTGCTGAAAAACCTCGTCCACGCCCAAAGCGACGTTCTCGTAGGCGGTCAGCCACGGAACGAGGCTCGGTGCCTGGAACACCATGCCGCGATCCGGGCCTGCGTTCGCGATCTCCCGGCCGTCCAGAATGATCCCGCCCTCCGTGATGTCGGTGAGGCCCGCGATCATCGACAGCACCGTCGACTTGCCGCAACCCGAATGCCCGATGATCGACACGAATTCCCCCTTGCGGATCTTCAGATTGAAGTTCTCCACGACCATCTGCGGCCCCTGTAGAGTCGGATAGACTTTGCCAAGCTGCGTGAACTCGACGAAGCGGTCGTCGTGCGGCCGCGGCGCAGACGCGCCGCGCGCCGGTTCGCCCGCGTCCTCTACCTCGAGCGCGGCCAGGCGGGCAGCGTGACGCATGCGAAGCAGCGTCGCCATTAGCGGCCGCGCGTTGCCCTTCGGTTGCGGCGCGAGCGACGGCAGTTGGATCACGTTCGCTCCGTCAGCGACGGCGCGCTGCGCGCCTACATCGATCAGGTATTGGGTCACGGCCCGCCGCAGGTCCTTGAAACGCGCGTTATGGTTCATCGCCCGGCGGTTGCGTGGTCGCGGAATGTCCACCGTGAAAGAAGGGCCCAGCGCCGCGCGCGGGCCCGGATTGAGCGGCACGATCCGGTCGGCGAGCATCAGCGCTTCGTCCACGTCATTGGTGATCAGCAGGACGGTCTTCTTTTCCTCATTCCAGATGCGGGTAATCTCGTCCTGAAGCTTGGCGCGCGTCAGCGCGTCGAGAGCGGAAAGCGGCTCATCGAGCAGCAACACATCCGGATTCGCCGCCAGCGCGCGCGCCACCGCGACGCGCTGGCGCATGCCGCCGGAAAGTTCAGCCGGGCGCTTGTAAACCGCGGCAGACAGCCCCACCAACTCGACGTAGCGCGTCACGCGCTCGCGCCGTTCCGCCTTCGGTCGATCGGCGAACACGCTGTTCACGGCCAGCGCGACATTCTCGCCGACGGTGAGCCACGGCATCAGCGAGTAGCTCTGGAACACGACGCCCCGGTCGGGCCCCGGCCCCCGCATTGGACGGCCGGCCTTGAGCGCACTGCCGACGTCGGGTTTGATCAGGCCCGCGAGAAGATTCACGAGAGTCGTCTTGCCGCTGCCGGAGAAGCCGACGACCGCGACGAATTCGCACTCGGCTATGGAAAGATTGATGTCCCGCAGGACCTCGGCGCGCGCGGCGCCGGAACCATAGCTTTTCGCCACGCCGCGCAGCTCCAGGGCGAAGGCCGCGGGCGCCGGCGTGGGACCGAACGATGCCAATTCCTGGACTTGAGTCACCGGGATCAGCATGGCGGGGACTGTCATAACGGCCTCGATCTTAGTGGCGTGCCGCGAGTTGCTGCAGGCCGAGCATGATGCGGTCGAGCAGGAAGCCGATCAAACCGATGGTAAACACCGCGACCATGATGCGGCTCAACGACTCCTGGCTGCCGTTCTGGAACTCGTCCCAGACGAACTTGCCGAGTCCAGGGTTCTGCGCCAGCATCTCCGCAGCGATCAGCACCATCCAGCCCACTCCGAGAGACAGACGCATCCCGGTGAAGATGTAGGGCAGCGCCGAGGGCACGACGATCTTACGCACCTTGGTGGCCCAGGGAAGTTGCAACACGCGCGAGACGTTGTGCAGATCCCTGTCGACCGAATGGACCCCGACCGCGGTGTTGATGAGCGTCGGCCACAACGAGCACAACGTCACCGTGATCGCGGACACCAGGAACGACTTCTGGAACAGCGCGCCGTCGGTCGTTACGTAGACCGCGCTCACAATCAGCGTGACGATGGGCAGCCAGGCGAGTGGCGAGACCGGGCGGAAGACCTGGATCATCGGGTTGAGCGCCGCCTGAACCACGCGACTCGAGCCGCACAGGATGCCAAGCGGCACTGCGACGAGTGACGCCAGCAGGAATCCGGTGAACACCGTCTTCAGGCTGGTGACGATCTGGTCAACGAAGGTCGGCTTACCCGTCCACCTGTGAATCGTCACCTCGGCCTTGGGATCCTCGGCGAGCAGCTTCTTGTTGCGCTCTTCCTGCCGCTCGTAGAACTCGGCCTGTTTTGCCCGTTCGGCCAGATGATCGTTGAGGAGGCTTTTCGCCTGGGCGAGGACCTGCACCGGCCCAGGCACCGCGCCGAGGCTGGTCTGCACCCGCGCCGCGCTCATCGACCACAGCCACAGAAAAGCGGCTACCGCGACGACCGGCACGCCGATAGCAAAGACGATCGCCCGCGCCAGCTCGCGCGGGTCGCGGCTCGCGATGAAGCCGCCGAAGAAGTGCAGTACTTTCTGCATGACGATGCTCCCGATAAACGCTCAGTTCTTGACCGTCTGTTCGCCCTTCAGCCCGATCTTCAACTTTTTGAGGTACTCGTTCGGCTTCTTCGCGTCGAATACGATGCCGTCGATGAAGCCGTCCTGCGGTCCCCGGAATCCGTCGCTCTTCATTGGGAAATCGGACTCCTTCGCCTTGCCTTCGGCGATCAGTTCCTTCGCCGCTTGCATGTAAATATCGGGGCGATAAACCTGCTTCGCCGTCTCGAAGAACCAAGCATCGGGCTTGCCCTCCGGAATCTGGCCCCAACGCCGCATCTGCGTGAGGTACCAGATCGCGTCGCTGTAAAAGGGGTAAGTCGCGTGGTAACGGAAGAAGACGTTGAAGTCGGGCATCGCCCGCTTGTCGCCCTTTTCATACTCGTAGGTGCCGGTCATGCTGTTGGCGATCACGTCCTCGTCGGCGCCGACGTAGTTCGGCCTGGAGAGGATCTTCACCGCCTCTTTCCGGTTCGCCGCGCTCTGGTCGAGCCACATGCCGGCGCGGATCAAGGCCTTTACCACCGCAACGTGGGTGCGCGGATACTTCTCGGCCCAGCCATTGGTGACGCCGAACACCTTCTCGGGGTTGTTCTTCCAGATTTCGTAGTCGGTGATCACCGGCACGCCGATGCCCTTCGCCACCGCCTGCTGGTTCCACGGTTCGCCGACGCAGTAGCCGTGGATTGTTCCGGACTCCAGCGTCGCCGGCATCTGCGGCGGAGGCGTGACCGAAATCAGCACGTCGGCTTCGGTCTGGCCGTTCACGTCGGTCGCCGAGTAGAAACCCGGGTGTATCCCGCCGGAGGCGAGCCAGTAGCGCAGCTCGTAGTTGTGCGTGGACAGCGGGAACACCATGCCCATCTTGAACTGCTTGCCCTCGGCCTTGAACTTCTCGACCACCTTCTTGAGCGCTTCGGCCTTGATCGGGTGCACCGGCTTCGCGTCCTTCAGAGGCACGTGCTTGCGCATCTCCTTCCACACCTCGTTCGAGACCGTGATGCCATTGCCGTTTAAATCCATGCTGAACGCGGTGATCACAGGAGCCTTCGTGCCGACGCCGATGGTCGCGCCGAGCGGCTGGCCAGCGAGCATGTGCGCGCCGTCGAGCTGACTGTCAATCACGCGGTCGAGCAGCACCTTCCAGTTCGCCTGAGCTTCGAGCGTGACGAACAACCCCTCCTCGTCGAAATACTTCTTCTCGTAGGCGATTACGAGCGGCACACAATCGGTGAGCTTGATGAACCCGAATTTGAGCGCTTCCTTCTCGGGCCGCGCCTTCTGCGCGCTGGCCGGCAGGCCGAGCACCGAGGCGCCGGCGAGTAGCGAGAGGTCGGCCAGGAACTTGCGGCGGGACAAGCCGCGGTGTCGCTTCACAATAGAGTTGGGCATGGCAGCTGATTTCCTTTCAAAAATTGGCGTCATCGTTGGCCCGCGCTACGCGGCAAGTCGCGCCGTACTTCCTCGCGTAGTGCGGCTGTGGTCAATGCGGGTCGCTGCAGTCGATTGCTCATGTCTTGCTCCTGCAATTTGCGTGCGCCAAAAAAAAAGTCCATTTCGCGAATACTCCTCGCAAAAATGGACTCCGTTGTCCGCTCGTTAAGCGCGTCCGCCGTTGGACGCACTGTCAACTGTAAACCTGCTAAGCAAACGCTGTGCCAAGCCTGATTGCGCTTGCTATCTCGGTGAATCAGCTAAGAAATAACTTGATAACTTGTTATGATCCAAGCATATCGGGATCAACAATTGCACTGTTGCGGTGCAACAAGAGACGCTCATGCCTCGAAATGGAATATTTTAGGTCGTGATCAGGCTGGCGACCGCAATCACCTGCCGCGCGACCTCGGAGAGCCGCGAGTTGCTCTCCATCGCCTGCTTGCGCAGTGCGCGGTACGATTCTTCTTCCGACAGGTTGCGGCTTCTCATCAGGATGCCTTTGGCGCGCTCGATCAGCTTGCGCTCGGCGAGCTTGAGCTCGGTGTCTTCGAGCCCGCGCTTCAGTGCCTGAAACTGCTCGAAGCGTGCAATCGCAGCATCGATGATGGGGCCGATGCGCTCGGCCGCCATACCGTCGACGACATAGGCACTGACGCCCGCCTCCGTCGCGGCGCGGATCTTTTCACCATTGCCGTCGTGCGTGAACATCACCACTGGCCGCGGCTCGTCGCGGCTCATAACGTACAGGTTCTCGAGCGTGTCGCGATCGGGCGAATCGGTTTCGATGATGACGATATCGGGCTTGAGCGCGATTACCTGCCGATGCAGGTCGAACGTCGACGGTACGTGGGCGATCATCTCATACCCCGATTGCACGAGCGCACGCTGCAGTACCTCGGCGCGTTCCACCACTTCATCGATGATCATTACTTTCAACATCCGGACCCGCCCCATGGCAAGTGCCTCACGCGGCGGCGAGACTGCCGGTCTCGACGGCGACGATCGCCTTGGCC
>JAHFRO010000250.1 GCA_023266245.1 Betaproteobacteria bacterium
CCACCGACATCGGTGTTCCCGACTACTTTCACAAGGTCGTAGACTGTCAGTGGGCGTGTCCCGCCCACACACCCGTCCCCGAGTACATCCGGTTGATCGCGGCAGGTCGCTACAGCGACGCCTACATGGTCAACTGGTACTCCAACGTGTTCCCCGGCATCCTCGGGCGCACCTGCGACCGGCCGTGCGAGCCGGCGTGCCGCCGCGGGCGCGTTGAGGAGCGCAACGCGGAAAAACCGGAGCCGGTGGCGATCTGCCGTTTGAAACGCGTGGCTGCGGATTACAAGGACGACATCCGCGGCCGGTTGCCTAAGGTCCCAAAACAGAAAAACGGCAAGCGCGTCGCCTGCGTCGGCGCCGGGCCCGCTTCGCTCACCGTCGCGCGCGACCTGCTGCCGCTCGGCTATCACGTGGTCGTGTTCGACGCCGACCCGCTGGCGGGCGGCATGATCCGCAGCCAGATCCCGAAGTTCCGGCTCCCCGAGTCCGTCATAGACGAAGAGGTCGGCTACATTCTCGACCTCGGGGTGGAGTTACACGGCGGCAAACGCATAGACAGCATGAAACAGCTGCTCGCCGAAGGCTATGATGCGATCTTCGTGGGCAGCGGCGCGCCGCGCGGGCGCGACCTCGACATACCGGGCCGCAAGGAAGCCGCCGCCAACATCCACATCGGGATAGACTGGCTCACCAGCGTCTCCTTCGGCCACATCGACAAGATCGGCAGGCGCGTGATCGTGCTGGGCGGCGGCAACACCGCCATGGACTGCTGCCGCTCCTCCAGGCGGCTGGGCGGCGAAGACGTGAAAGTGATCGTGCGCTCGGGCTTCGAGGAAATGAAAGCCTCGCCCTGGGAAAAAGAGGACACGATGCACGAGGGCATCCCGATCCTCAACTACCTCCTCCCCAAGGCCTTCACCCATGAAAACGGCAGGCTGACCGGCGTCGTGTTCGAGAAGGTCAAGGCGGAGTACGACGCGAAAGGCAGCCGCAACCTCATTCCGACGGGCGAGCCCGACCAGCACTTCGAGTGCGACGATGTACTGGTCGCGGTCGGGCAGGAGAATGCCTTCCCCTGGATCGAGCGCGACGTTGGTATTGAGTTCGACAAGTGGGGCATGCCGGTCGTGGACAAGGTTACGATGCAGTCCACGCTGCCCGACGTGTTTTTCGGCGGCGATTCGGCATTCGGCCCCAAGAACATCATCTGGGCGGTGGCGCACGGCCACGACGCGGCGATCTCGATAGACAAGCTGTGCAACGGCGAGGACATCAAAGTGCGGCCGTCGCCGCTGGTGAACCTCGCGTCGCAGAAAATGGGCATCCACGAGTGGAGCTACGACAACGACATTTCGCTCTCCCTTCGCTACAAGGTGCCGTGGCGCGACAAGAAAGTGACGTTGAAAGACATCAAGGTCGAAGTCGAAATGGGCTTCGACCAGAAGACCGCTTTCGCCGAAGCGCAGCGCTGCCTCAACTGCGACGTGCAGACGGTGTTCACGGACAAGCTCTGCATCGAGTGCGACGCGTGCGTGGACATCTGCCCGATGGACTGCATCACCTTCACCGAGAACGGGGAAGAGACGGAGCTGCGGCAGCGGCTCATTGCGCCGGCAACCAACGCCTCACAGGATCTCTACGTTTCGGACGCGCTCAAGACCGGCCGTATCATGGCAAAGGACGAAGATGTCTGCCTGCACTGCGGCCTGTGCGCCGAGCGCTGCCCGACGGGGGCATGGGACATGCAGAAGTTCCTGCTCGACATGGCCCACGCCGGACCGGCGTGTCGCGTGCCCAAGCCGACGAGGAAAGCGGCATGAAGCGGGTCGAGGCTGTCAACGACTTCGTCGTCAAGTTCGCCAACGTCAACGGCTCGGGATCGGCGAGCGCCAACGAGCTGTTCGCGCGCTCCGTCCTGCGCATGGGCGTGCCGGTTTCCTCGCGCAACATCTTTCCGTCCAATATCCAGGGTCTGCCGACGTGGTACGAGGTGCGCGTCAACGAGAATGGCCATCAGGGCCGGCGCGGCGGCGTGGACCTGATGATAGCGATGAACCCGCAAACCTGGGACCAGGACCTCAGGGAAATCGAGTCCGGCGGTTATCTCTTCTACGACAATTCCAAGCCGCTGCCGAAATCGAGGTTCCGCGACGACGTGAACTTCATCGGCATGCCGCTCACCGAGATCTGTAATGCCACCTACACCGATGCGCGGCAGCGGCAGCTGTTCAAGAACATCATCTACGTCGGCGCGCTCTCGGCGCTGCTCGAGATTGATCCGAACGAGATCGAGCGGCTGTTCTCGGAGCAGTTCAAAGGCAAGGAAGCGCTGCTCCAGTCCAACGTCAAGGCGCTGCGGCTGGGGCGCGACTACGCGCTCCAGCATCTCAAATGCCCGATCGGCCTGAGAGTCGAGCGCGCCAACGCGGTCGGCAACAAGATCTTCATCGACGGCAACAACGCCACCGCGCTCGGCGCGGTCTATGGCGGCGCGACCGTGTGCGCGTGGTATCCGATCACGCCGTCCTCGTCGCTTGCCGAGTCGTTCATCCGCTACTGCCAGAAATACCGCGTGGATCCTGCGACCGGCAAGAACCGCTACGCCATCATCCAGGCCGAGGACGAGCTGGCCTCGATCGGCATCGCTATCGGCGCCGCCTGGAACGGCGCGCGCGCCTTCACCGCGACCTCCGGTCCGGGTATCTCGCTGATGACGGAATTCATCGGGCTCGCTTATTTTGCGGAAATCCCGGTGGTGATCATCGACGTGCAGCGCGGCGGGCCGTCAACCGGCATGCCGACGCGCACCCAGCAATCGGACCTGCTTTCCTGCGCTTATGCCTCGCACGGCGACACCAAGCACGTGCTCTTATTCCCCGAGGACCCGACCGAGTGCTTTGAATTTTCGGCGCAGGCGTTCGATCTCGCCGACCGGCTGCAGACGCCGGTGTTCCTGATGAGCGATCTCGACATCGGCATGAACACGCGGCTCGCCGATCCGCTGCAGTGGGACGATACGCGCACCCACGACCGCGGCAAGGTGATGACCTATGAGGACTTGCAGGCGGGCAAGGAATTCGGCCGCTACCTCGACGTCGACGGCGACGGCATCCCGTACCGCACCTACCCCGGCACGCACCCGTCGCGCGGCGCCTACTTCACCCGCGGCACGACCAAGGACCGTTACGCCCACTACAGCGAAGCCGGGCCGGATTACGTCGACAACATGCAGCGGCTGGTGAGGAAGTTCGAGACCGCCAAGACGCTGGTGCCCAAGCCGCTGCTGTATCCGGCGGAGAAGCCGGCGCGCTTCGGCGCGATCTTCTACGGCTCCACCAGTCCCGCCATGCAGGAAGCACTCGATGTCCTGGCAGAGCGCGGAATACACGTTAATGCGCTGCGCGTGCGGGGGTTCCCGTTCCAGGATGAAATTGCGGACTTCGTCGCCTCTCACCCCTGGGTGTTCGTGGTGGAGCAGAACCGCGACGCGCAGTTGAAGACCCTGCTCGTCAACGAGGCCAAGGTGAATCCCACGCGCCTGCTCTCGGTGCTGCACTATGACGGCACGCCGATCACCGCGCGCTTCATCGTCGAGCAGATCGCGCAGCACGCCGCTGCGCGCATGGTGGTTCCGCTGAAGAAGGCGGT
>JAHFRO010000251.1 GCA_023266245.1 Betaproteobacteria bacterium
CGATCTCGCGCTCGAGCTCGTCGATGTTCTTCAACCGTGCGGCGAGTTCCTTGAAGCGGGGGTCTTCCAGCATGTCGGGGCGCTCCAGCACCTGCACGCAGAGCGCGGTCCACAGCTTCTCGCTGTTGGCGCCGATCGTGACATAGGCATCCTGGGTGCGGTAGGCCTGGTAGGGAGTGGAGCGGCGGTGGCGCGTGCCGGTGGCGCTCGGGATTTCGCCACCGCCGAAATAGGCGCCGGCCTCCCAGAACGTCCACGCGAGCCCCGCCTCGAGCAGCGAGGTTTCGAGGTAGGTGCCCTCGCCGGTCTTCAGCCGCTTGATGTAGGCGCCGAGTATGGAGTAGAGCGCGGTCGAGCCCGCGGCGATGTCGTTCATCGCGATGCCGACCTTGACGGGCCGCCCGCCCGCCTCGCCGGTCATGGTCATGATGCCGCTCATGCCCTGCGCGATGATGTCGAAGCCGCCCTTCTGGCTGAACGGTCCGGTCTGGCCGAAGCCGGAGATCGAAGCGTAGATGATGGCGGGGTTGATCGCCCGGATCGTTTCGTAATCGATGCCGAGTTTCTTCGTGACGCCGGGACGGTAGTTTTCGATGGCGATGTCGGCGTCGCGGGCGAGCTTCATGAAGATCTCCTTGCCGCGCGCATCCTTCAGGTTGAGCGCGACGCTCTTCTTGTTGCGGTTCAGCACCGCGAAGCAGTAGCTCTCGCCGTTCACCTTGGGATCGAAGCGCCGCGAGCCATCGCCCTCGGGGAAGGTCTCGATCTTGGTGACCTCGGCCCCCATGTCGGCGAGCATCAGCGTGCAGTAGGGGCCTGCCATGACGGCGGTGAAATCCAACACTTTCACTCCTTCGAGTGGAAGCGCCATACGCGTCTCCTTCCGGTAACAGGCGCGCCGAAAGAACTCCGGCTCGACATCGGGGGCTCAGATATGGTGCAATTGTAGCAATTATAAGAGGAGGGAACCATGAAGCCGCTCCGCGTTGCCGTGGTGTTTGTCTTCGCCGCGCTGCTCCTGCCGTTGTCCGCATTCGCGCAGACCTATCCCGCCAAGACGGTGCGGGTAATCGTCGTGTTCCCCCCGGGTGGTTCCAATGATGTCGTCGCGCGCATCGTGTTCCAGAAAATGTCGGAATCGCTCGGGCAGCAGTTCGTGATCGACAACCGTGGGGGCGCGGCGGGCACGATCGGCGCCGACGTCGTCGCCAAAAGCCCCGCTGACGGTTACACCCTCATGGTGCAGTCGGCGACCCACCTTGCCAACGCGCACCTATACAAGAGCCTGCCGTACGACACACTCGGCGATTTCATCGGCGTGACCACGATGGCGAGACAGGTGGGCATGCTAGTCGTGCACCCTTCACTGCCGGTCAAGTCGACCAAGGAGCTGATCGCGTTGGCGAAGAAGCGTCCAGACGAAATCATCTACGGCTCCGCCGGCAACGGCAGTTTCGTGCACCTGACGATGGCTCTTTTCAACGCCATGACGGACACCAAGATGGTGCACGTCCCGTATAAGGGCGGTGGGCCCGGCAGCATCGCGATTCTGACGGGTGAAGTTCAGACCTACATCGGGACGATAGGCTCGATCTTCCCGCACCTGAAGTCAAATCGCGTGCGGCCGCTCGGGGTGACATCGGACAAGCGCACGACGCAGTTCCCGGATGTCCCGGCGATCGCGGAGGCTGTTCCCGGTTACGAATTCACCGCGTGGATTGCCTGCTTCGCGCCCAAGGGCACGCCCAGGCCGATCGTGGACAAGCTCAACGCCGAGCTCAAGAAGGCGCTCGAACATCCCGACGTCGCGAAGAACCTCAGCAACCAGACGCTCGATCCGATGCACATGACGCCCGAGCAATTCGCCCAGCGCTTGAAGTCGGATTACGACAAGTACGCCAACGTCATCAAGATCAGTGGCGCAAGGATCGACTGATGTTCAGGCGATGGCCGGGCCGCGGACGGTGGTACGGTACATCAGCCTTCGCAACGGAAGGTCGTAATCAAAAGTCGCCTTATGCTGAACCACGCAGTTGTCCCACATCAATAGGTCACCGGGCCGCCAGGTGTGGCGGTAGATGAACTCCGGCTGTACGATGTGGCGGCACAGGAACGCGAGCAATCGGTCGCTTTCCTCCTTGGACACGCCCGCGACATGCGAGGTGTGCGCCTCGTTCACGAACAGCCCCTTGCGCCCGGTGACGGGATGCGTGCGCACCACCGGCACTTCGACGTCCGGCACACTCTTGAGCTGCTCCTCGCTGAGTTCGTACTCGGTTACCACGCGCCCGCCGCGCGCCGCCGCCTCCTTCTGCGCCTGGCGGTTCTTGTTGCGGTAGTAAACGTAGCTGTGCACGTTCTTCATGCCGCGCAGCCGCTGTTTCATTTCATCCGGCAGCGCCTCGTATGCCGCGGTCGTGCTGGCAAACTGGGTATCGCCGAGCGCTGTTCCGTCTTTTACCGGCACCTCGATGGCGTAGAGCAGCGAGCACAGGCTGGGCTCCTTCTTGTAGGAAAGATCGCTGTGCCAGAAGCGCCCGGCGTCCTGCGAGCCGACAGGCTTGTCGTGTTCATCGAGAACGTTGGATACCACCAGGATTTCGGGAAAACCGGGTTTGCGGCTTTCCTTGCGCACATGCGCTTCAAGCTCGCCGAAGCGCCGGCTGAACGCGACGTGCTGCGCTTCGGTGAGCTTCTGGTTGCGCAGGAAGACGACTTCGTTGTCGAAGAACGCCTTCGCGATCTGGGTGAAGGTGTTGTTGTCGAGCGGTTTGGACAGATCAACGCCCGAAATCTCGGCGCCGAGGTGCTTGCCGATGCGGGTCACGGTGATCATGGGGTTGCCTCGCTGCGGGGTATTGCCATAGTGTGCCGGCCATGCCGGCTGTCTAGGTGCAATGCTAGCAGGCGCGCGCCATCACGCAATAGCGCCGCGTCCAACATCTGGTCAGGCCGACTGACGCGGCACCCTTCAAGCGGATAAAATGCGAGTTCCCGTCCGAGCCCGGAACCCCAGGAGAGCCCAGATGAAGCTTTACGGTTCGCCTACTTCCCCGTACGTGCGCAAGGCGCGCGTGCTGATCAAGGAAAAGAACATTCCCTGCGAATTCGTGATCGAGGACCCGTGGCCCGAGGGGAGTCCCATTGCGGACAAGAACCCCATCGGCAAGATCCCGGTGCTCGAAGTCGGCCCGGGCAGCTTTCTGTTCGAGTCCATATTCGTGACGCACTATCTCGACCATCTCGACGGCAAGCCGCTCCAGCCCAGGGACGCCGCCGGCTACTGGCAGTCGCAGTGGTGGCAGGCGCTTGGCAACGGCATCATCGACGCGGTGATTGCGCGCGTGCTCGAGACGCGGCGCCCGCTCGAGAAGCAGTGGCCGGACAAGATGGCGCGCGAAGAGAAGCGCGTGCACCGTGCGTTCGACGTCGCCGAGCGCGCCTACCGGGGCGGCCGCTTCCTGGTCGGCAGCGCGTTCACCATGGGCGACCTGGTGATGGGGGTCGCGCTGCAGTACGTGGACTTCCGCTATCCGCACCACTGGCGCGCCTCGCACCACAAGCTCGCGCGCTGGCACGAGGGCGTCGCCGCGCGCAAATCGTTCGAGGAGACACTGCCGCCGGGTTTTACCAAGCCCGCTTGAA
>JAHFRO010000252.1 GCA_023266245.1 Betaproteobacteria bacterium
ACGCGCAGCGCGAACGGCGTCACCAGCCGCGCGGCGTGCAGATCGGTTTCGGCCAGCACCGGCATGGTCGCGACCACGCCGTGCCCTTCCGCTGCCGCCTCGAAGGCAAGCACGGCGTGGCTGAAGTGCGGGCCGCGGCTCACGTCCACGCCGGTCACGCCGGCGGCCCTGAGCCACACATTCCAGAATGACTCGCCGTCGTAGAGCTCGCCGGTTTCGTCGTGCAGCAGCAGGTGATGGGCGAGATCCTTGGGCCACAGCAACGGGTGATGCGGATCGGTCACCAGCTTCGGGCTGCAGATCGGCGTGATCGTGAGCGAGAGCAGCTTGTCCACCCGGAATCCCGGGTAGTCGCCCCGGCCGTAGAGTATCGCGACATCGGAGTCCGCGAGCCAGGCGTCCACGGTGGTGCGCTCGGCCGCTACGCCCCTCCTGCCGCCCTCGCTCACCTGCCGCAGCCGCGCCGACACCCGCACGTCGATCTCGGGATGCGCTTCGAAGAAGCGGTGCAGCCGCGGCATCAGCCAGCGCGCGGCGAACGACGGCGCGGCGCTCACCGTGAGCATCCCCGTGCCCTTGTGAACGCGCAGCCGCTCCACCGCCTGCGCAAGGCAGTCAAACCCCTCACGCAGCTTCGGCAGGCAGGCGCGCGCGGCGTCGGTCAATTCCAGCGCGCGGTTATGGCGGTGGAACAACTGCACGCCGAGGTACTCCTCCAGCCCCTTGATCTGGTGGCTCACCGCAGCGGGCGTCACGTTGAGTTCGGCGGCCGCCTTTTTGACGCTCAGGTGGCGCGCGGCGGCCTCAAATGCCTTCAAGGCGTTAAGCGGGGGCAGGCGATTAGACATAGCTTAATGGATTAGTTTTTCTATATCTACAGATGATTATATATCATCTATTGCGATGCAACAATTGATATCAGGGCGGGTCTATACTCATGTGCAAAGTCATCTGGATAGATGACAACAGTGCTGTAGTAGTCCGAGCTCAAATTGAGATCGGGAAAGGAATGATACGATGAGAAAAGCTAAGCAAAACGCACTCGATACAATCGTTTACGAGCGCATCAGCGGGCTGCGCATGAGCGAGAGGGAACGGGAGATCGCGATCAACGCCATGCGCAAAGCCGAATTGATCGTGGACGGGATTTTGTGGGTGCAGAAAAAGCTTGAGTCGCTGGGCGCGCTGTTACTGAAACCCAGCCTCAAGCACTGAGGTTAACGACGTTCTCCTCCAACCGGGGTCTCCTCCTCCCCCCGGTTACAGGCTGCGCCAACGCAGCCTTTTAACGCGGCGGTAACCCCGCCGCGTTTTTTTGTACGCCGATCCTGTGAATCTTGTAAATCCTGTCTAATTCTTCTCTGTGTGCTCTGTGGCTTTGAATTTCCGATTTTCCATCGGCGTTTATCGGCGGCTAATCTGTTCTTGATTTTGTTACGGGTTCTTAAGAAAATCCCGGCTCAGCGCGCGGCGGGTGCGCTGCTGAACTCGGCCAGCATCAGATCGTTGAGCGCCCGCGGCATGCCCGGGATACCGTGCTGCAAGACCTGCAGCATCTGCTGGCGCTGCTCGGACGGCATTCTCTCGTATTCGCGCCGCGCTTCCACCGCGATCGCCTTCATTTCATCGTGAGATAGATGCGAGAGCTGGCGGTGCGCGTCGCGCATCGCGATCGCCTGGCGCGTGAACTCGGCGAGGATGGTGGCGCGCGCCGCCGCATTCTGCGGATCGTTGAGGATGCGCGTTAGGCTCGCGTGCAGCTCCTCGCGCTGCTGCGGACTGAGGTGGATGAAGCTCTCGTCGATCAGTCCTCTGAGCCACTGGCCCTCGCTGGCCGGTGGCGGTGCCGCGCGCGGCACAGCGGCAGCGGCGCTCTCCGCTTTCGACTGCTCCTGGGCTGATTCGACCCCGGACTGGATCGAGGATGAGACCGCCTGGTCGCGCAGCATGCGCAACAGGAACAGCACCAGCGGGTCGGCGGCTACATCCGCGCTCGACAAGGCAGCGAGCATCGCGCCGATGACGGCGATGCGTATGCCTGACCACTTGCGGGACATGGAGCTTTCCTCCCCCTCGGATGCGAGGACTTGTCGTTTTTGCTTTAAAAATATAGCACTGGAAGGCAATCCTGGGGGAGTTTCGAGCGGAAAGACCGTGACCGATTGCACACCGGCCGCTTATTAAGGGGCGAAAAACGTGGTTTTCCGGCCCCAGGACGGGCGCCGCGCCGCGCGACTCGCGAGCCTCCGCTTCTTGCACCGGGTTCTCGGAGGGCGCTGCGAGCGTGGAGCGGGAAGGCGCGCGGGCAGCCGACTCGATGTGGCTTCGATCTCGTGACGATGGTGACGGAGGCTGGGCTGGATCGGTCACGTGCGGAAAATCATGGTAAAAAGGTCGCAGGCCAATCAGCCATCTCGCTCCAAAGGATGAAAAATCGATGAAGGTTTCGCACATTCAATCGCAGATCGTGCAGTTGCCCGCTGACGAGCCGCTTGCCGGCGGGCCCGCCGTTCCCGGCGCAACGCGTCAGTTCGTCACGCTGCAGGTCAAGACGGACGATGGCATCGAAGGGATCGGAGTTACCTTCTTTGGCGGGGCGCTAACTGGCACTCTCAAAAGCGCGGTTGGTGCGCTCGGAGCGCTGGTGATCGGCGAGGATCCGCTGCGCATCGAGGCGATCGCCTACAAGTTGCGCACCGCCGCCGGCTCTTCCGGTCCCGGCGGCATTTTCACGCTGGCGCTCGCCGCCATCGACATCGCCCTGTGGGACATCAAGTGCAAAGCAGTCAACCTGCCGCTCTGGCAGCTCGCGGGTGGATTCCGCGAGCGCGTTCCCGTTTACGCGAGCGGTGCCCTCATGCGCCACTTTCCGCTGGAGCACGTCGCGAAAGCCGCGCCGCGGCTCGTCGAGAAGGGCTACCGGCAGATGAAGATGCAGCTCGCGCTGCCCGGTGACACCTCGCCCGGGCGCGAGGTCGAGCGCGCGCGCGTGATCCGCGACAGCATCGGCCCGAACATCGACCTGATGTGTGACATCAACCAGCGCTGGAGCGTGCACCAGGCGATCGACATCGGCCGGCGGATCGAGGACGTCCACCTCTTCTGGCTCGAGGACGTGACGGCGCACGACGATTACGCGGGGCTCGCGCGCGTCGCCGCTGCGCTCGCCACGCCCGTCGCCGGGGGCGAATACGTCTACGGCACGGTACCCTTCCGCCACATGCTGGAGGCGCGCTCGGTGGACATCGTGATGATCGACGTGCTGCGAGCCGGCGGCATCACGCAATGGCTCAAGATCGCCGGCATGGCGGAAGCCTACAACCTGCCGGTGGTGAGCCACCTGCTTCCCGAAATCCACGTGCACCTCATCGCCGCCATCCCGAACGGGCTGACCGTCGAATACATGCCGTGGTCGCTGAGGCTGTTCGAAGAGGTGCCCGTACCCGAGCGCGGCGAGCTCGCCGTGCCGCGCAAGCCCGGCCTCGGCCTCAAGTTCGACCGCGATGCGTTGCGCCGTTTCGGTGCCACCTGACGGGGCCGAGGGGCCGACCGTCATGCCCTATAATTAGCGGTTAAACCGGAAGCGTTGCTCCGGTTGGACTAGCGCGCTGGAGCGTGGAGCAGGG
>JAHFRO010000253.1 GCA_023266245.1 Betaproteobacteria bacterium
ATAACGATGTGGATCCCTTCATCGCCGCGGCGATCGAGGCGTTCACGCTGGAGAACTGCGTGTGGGGTTCCGACTGGCCGTTCGTGCGCATGGACGAGCGCATGGACTACGGCCCGCCGTTTACGTGCCTCCCGCGCTGGTTGCCGGATCCCAAGGATCGGCAGCAAGTGCTGTGGGACACGCCCTCGCAGTTGTTTGGTTTCAAATAGCGTCGCGCCCGCTGTTGGCGCGCCTGGTTATTTCGCTCATCAAGGAGGTCAAATCATGCTGAGAGCCGTCATGTTGCGGGCTGTCGCCGTGTTGTCGCTCGTCGCGCTTTACTCATTCGCCGTTGCCCAGGCGCCCGCGTTCGAGAAAAAGAATTTCCACTACAACGAATGGACCAAGGGACGCTTTGCCGAGGTCGTCACGGTTACGGGCCCCGGAAAAATGATCTTTCTGGCGGGGGTCGGGTCGGAGGCGGAGCAGGACGGCTCGATACTCCACCCGGGGGATTTCATCGCGCAGTGCCGCTACGCGTACGCGAAGATCAAGAAGCTGCTCGCGCAGCAAGGGGCGACCATGGCCGACGTCGTCAAGCTCGTGTCCTACGTCACCGATATCCGATCGCGGGACGATCTCAACAAATGCAGAAGCGAAGCGTTCGCGGGCGGGCCGCTGCCCGTTCATACGTTTCTCGCCATCAGCCAGCTCGCCCGGCCCGGAATGCTGGTGGAAATGGACGCAATCGCGGTCGCGGCGGCCGCCATCCGCTGATGCATCGCACCGAGACGATCGACTACGCGATCGTTCTTTCCGGCGAGATCTACCTGCTGCTCGACGCTCAAGACGTGCTCGTGCGCGTGGGCGACGTCGTCGTGCAGTGCGGCACCAATCACGCCTGGAGCAATCGCTCGGACAAGCCGTGCAAAATCGCGTTCATCCTGATCTACGGCTGGTTCGATCCGGAGCTGGCGGCGAAGTTCAGGCAGAGCTGAGTTTGGAATCCGGGCCAGCGCGCCGCGGACGCAATCGTAACGATCGGGGCGGCGGCACCGGCCCATAAGCTCGGGAGAGGATCTTATGACGACACGCTTTGACGCCATCGTCATCGGCGGCGGCAGCTATAGCGGGCTCGAATTCGGGCAGATGTAGCGGCGCTTCGGTGCAAATGTCACCATCCTCGGCGAATTGCAGCCCGTGGCTTGATCCTTGCGAAAACCGCGACACCGATTCCGGTGAACTGAAATGCATCGGGCAGCTCGTCGAATCTGCCGATGGCATATGAGTGCTTGACTGCGACCCGAGGGTGGCGGAAGCTTTCGCGGAAATTGACTCCTGTGCCATTTGTCCTAGTTTCTGACCCCCACATTAACGTTAGGGAGGAAAACATGAACAACCCCGCATGCCTGCGCCGCGTTCTCACATTCCTGATCGCGCTTTGCGCTCTCGCCTCGCTGCCAGCCGTCGCGCAGGATGTGAACTGGCCGACCAAGCCGGTGCGCTTCATCGTGCCGTTCCCGCCGGGCGGCACGACCGATCCGCTCGCGCGCCTGGTGGGCGTCAGGCTCACCGCGACGCTGGGGCAGCAGTTTATCGTCGATAACAGGCCGGGCGCCTCGGGCTCGATCGGAGCGGGCATCGCCGCCAAGTCGACGCCGGACGGCTACACTTTCCTGTTTGTATTCGATACGCACGCGGTCAACCCGACGCTGATCCCGAACCTGCCGTTCGACACGGTCAAGGATCTCGCGCCGGTGATGCTGATCAGCACCGCGCCGAACACCATCGTGACCAACGTCGCGAAGCCCTACAACACTTTCGGTGACGTGATCAAGGCGGCGAAGGCGAAGCCGGATACAGTTACCTTGGGCTCGATCGGAAGCGGCAGCCTCGGGCACCTGACAATGACGCTCGTGCAGCAAGCCGGCGGCTTCAAGATCGTGCATGTGCCCTACAAAGGCGGCGGGCCGATGACGCAGGAAGTCCTGGGCGGCCAGGTCGAGCTTGCCATCGGCACGGTGGCGTTGCTCTCGCCGCACGTGAAGGGCGGAAAGCTGCGCGCTCTCGCTGTCACCAGTGACAAGCGCTCAGGCGCACTGCCCGATGTGCCGGCGCTCGCGGAGCAGGGCTTCCCCGGCCTCTCGGCGCTCGGCTGGTGGGGCATCTTCACGCCGGCCGGCATCCCCAAGCCGATCCTCAACAAGTTCCACTCGGAGCTGATCAAAGTCTTCGATCAGCCTGACCTGCGCAAGCAACTCACCGAGCAGCTCGGCATGGACCTCGTTGTCAGCAGTCCCGAGGCGCTGCAAAAGTTCCTGGTCGGCGAGATCGCGCGCTGGGGCAAGGTGGTGCGCGAGAACAACATCCGGGCCGAGTGAGCAGCGTTAAAAGAGTGGCTGACCAGGAGCAGAAGCCCACGGGCAGGCGCGCGGCGTTCGTGACCGGGGCGTCACAAGGGATCGGTGCCGCGATCGCTGTGGGCTTGGCCCGCGACGGGTTCGACGTGGCGGTGTCGTCGACGCGCCCCGAGAAGCTGGCGGACGTCGTCGCAAAGCTCGCGGCGGCGGGCGCGCGCGTGATGCCGGTTGCGCTCGAACTGCGTTCACAGTCCAGCATCGAACAAGCGATGGCCGAGGTCATCGGCGCCTTCGGCCAGCTTGACGTGCTGGTCAATAATGCCGGCGTTCCGCTGCGCAAGATGGCGTTGGAAGTAACCCAAGCGGAATGGGAAACGGTGATCGGGACCAATATGACAGGAACTTTCTTTCTGACCCAGCAGATGGGCCGGCATTTGATCGGCAGCGGGCGGCCGGGCTGCATCATCAGCATCGCTTCCACCCACGGCGTGGTGGGGCTGGCAGAGCGATCGACCTATGGCATATCCAAGGCGGCGATCATCCAGATGACGAGGATGCTGGCGCTTGAGTGGGCGGAGCATGGCATACGCGTCAACGCGATCGCGCCGGGCAGGGTCGACACGCCGTCGCGTGCGGCTTCTCTTGCCGATCCCAAGTATCGCGAAGCGATGCTGAACCGAATACCGCTGCGTCGGTTCGGCACCGCCGAGGAAGTTGCGGCGGCGGCATGCTACCTGGCGAGCCCGCAGGCCGCGTACATCACCGGGCACACGCTGTTGCTGGACGGGGGGCTTACCGCGCACTGACCGGCTCGCGCGGTAATGTCTTTTCGGCATCCAGCTGGAGTGACGCAGTGCAAGGGCCCGTCGTCAGAACGTCATCTGGCCGCCGTTCACGTGGATGGTCTGCCCGGTGATGTAACTCGCGCCGGGACCGCACAAGAAGCGCACCGTGCTCGCGATTTCCTCCGGCTCGCCGCGGCGCGCCAGCGGAATCGTGTCCACCGGGTCCGCGCGCGGCGAACGGCCGGTGGCGCGCACCGTGTTGATCTGACCCGGCGATACGCAGTTCACGCGGATTCCGTATTGCGCAAGGTCGCGCGAGAGCGCCCGGGTCATGCCGACCAGCCCGCCTTTCACGACTGATCCGTGCACCCGGTTCTTCGCGCCGGAGAGCGCCATCATGCCGCCGAGCGTGACGATGCTGCCGCCGCCGGCCTTGATCATCGCCGGCAGACACGCCTTGGTGCAGTGAAACGCGCCGTCAA
>JAHFRO010000254.1 GCA_023266245.1 Betaproteobacteria bacterium
CCGCCTCACCAAGGAGCACGGGGTGGCCTCGATCCCGGTGTCGGTGTTCTACCGCGAGCCGCCGCCGCACCGGGTGCTGCGCTTCTGCTTCGCCAAGTCGGAAGACACGCTCGCCCGCGGCGCAGAGATTCTCTGTAGGATCTAAGACACTATGCCTTCAGCGGAAACCGCGGTCATCGTCGGGGCCGGTCCGGGCCTAGGCGCGGCACTCGCCCGGCGTTTCGCGCGCGCCGGCATGAACGTGGCCGCCGCCCGCCGCAACCCGGACAAGCTTGCCGCGCTGGTGAAGGAGCTGGGCGCTCAGGTACGCGCTTATAGCTGCGACGCGACCGACGAGCGCGCGGTGAGGAAGCTTTTCGCGGACATTACTTCAGAATTCTGGACACTACGATTGGCGGTGTTCAACGCCGGCGCGTTTGTGCGCAAAGGGATACTCGAAACCTCGGCGGAGGAATTCGAGCGCTGCTGGCGCGTCGCCTGCCTTGGTGGATTCCTGGTGGGACGGGAGGCGGCGCGTGCAATGCTGGCGCAGAAAAGCGACGGTAGCCACCGCGGCACGATCATCTTCACCGGCGCCACCGCATCGCTCCGCGGCGGCGCGATGTTTCACAATCTCGCGGTCGGCAAGTTCGGGCTGCGGGCGCTGGCGCAGAGTATGGCGCGCGAGTTCCAGCCCAAAGGCATACACGTCGCGCACGTGGTGATCGACGGCCAGATCGCAAGCGAGCGCTCCGGCCACAGCGTCGCCGAGCGCGGCGAGGACACGGTGCTCGACCCGAACGCCATCGCCGAGGCGTACTACCAGCTGCACCTGCAGTCCCCGAGCGCGTGGACGCTGGAGCTGGATCTCAGGCCTTACGTCGAGAAATTCTGAATTAGCCGCCAAGGCGCCAAGAAAACCAGCATTCGGGATTAAGGGTTTTCTCCGTTCACCGTTCACCGATTACCGTTCACTGTTCACTGAAAGAAGGAGGAGCCATGCCAGTCCGCTGGGATACCGTCACCGTCAATGGACAACCGATGCGCGTTTACATCGGCGTGCCGGAAGGCGAGCCGCGCCGCGCGGGGATACTAGTTGCGCAGCACGGCGCCGGCGTGGACGGCTTCGTGCAGGACGTCGTCAACCGCCTTTTCCGCCGGGGCTACGTCGCCGCGGCGCCCGAGCTCTACCACCGCCAGCCGCCTGAAATCAAGGACAACATGACGCGCATCGGCATGCTGCGCGACAACGAGATCGTCGCCGACATGAACGCCACCATCGCGCACATGAAAGCGCTGAAAGAACCTAGCGTGGGTCCCTTGGGCATCGTCGGCTTCTGCATGGGCGGGCGCGTCTCCTACCTCATGGCCGCGGCCAACACCGAGATCAAGGCGTGCACGGTGTTCTACGGCGGCAACATCCTGAAGCCGTGGGGCGGCCCGCCGACGCCTTTCGAGCGCACCAAGGACATCGCCTGCCCGGTAATCGGCTTCTTCGGGATCGAGGACACGAACCCCTCGCCCGATGACGTGAACAAGATCCACGCGGAGCTGAATCGTCTCGGGAAGCCGCACGAATTCCACAGCTACAACAACGCGGGGCACGCCTTCCAGAACTTCCTCGACGCCGCGCGCTACCGCGAGCGGCCCGCGCGCGGGACGTGGAGCGAGATGCTTGCGTTCTTCGCCCAGCATTTGCGAACCTAGGTCTGAGGGGGCGGCACGCGCCTCGCCAGACTCACGGAACACGCTTTGAAGCGTCGGTCCCGCAGTGGCCTGGTTCGCAAATAATCGGTTTCGAATCGGAGGAGACCGATTGCTGTTCGAGTGAAAGGTTGTAGTATGCTTAAATCATAACTTGAGAGTGGTATCTGAGTAGTCGCGGCAGCATCGCCGCCAATTCGCCGTAGGAATTCCAACTCGCGGAGTGCGTGCCGGCGGTATTGAAGGGGGTGGCGTTGGAACAGACCATCAGGTTTTGCAACGCGCCGGACGGGGCACGCATCGCCTACGCTCTCGCCGGCAATGGACCGCCGCTCGTCAGGGTAGGCAACTGGTTTACCCACCTCGAGTTCGACTGGCAAGGCTCCCTGATGCGGCACATGCTGGAGGGCCTTGCAGAGCATCGGCAGCTCATCCGTTACGACGTGCGCGGCACCGGCCTGTCCGACCGGGATGTCAGTGATATTTCGTTTGACCACTTCGTGAGTGATCTCGGCGCGGTGGTGGACGCGTTGGGATTGGAGCGGTTTCCGCTGCTTGCGGTCTCGCAAGGTGGCGCAGTCAGCATCGCCTACACCATCCGCAATCCGCGGCGCGTGAGCCACATCATCCTTCTGGGTGCCTTTGCGCGCGGCGCGGCGCACCGTCCCAACCAAGGCGCCGCGTTTATCGAGACCCACCGCGCGATAATCCGCCAGGGCTGGGGTAGCGATGACCCCTCCTACAGGCAGCTATTCAGCTCGCAGTTCCTTCCCGAAGGCACGCCGGAGCAGCTTCAATGGTTCAGCGAACGCCAGCGGCGCTCGGCCACTCCGGAGGTTGCGGAGAAAATCTACGTCGCCACGCAGACCGTTGACGTCCGCGCGCTCCTTCCCCAGATCAAGGTTCCCACCCTGGTCCTTCACTGTCGCGGGGACCGCCGGGTGCCGATCGAGATGGGTCACGAGCTGGCCGCGATGATCCCCGGCGCCCGCTTCGTCGCCCTGGACAGTATCAACCACCTCATCCTCGAGCACGAACCCGCTGCCGAAGTGTTCTTGAACGAAGTGGCTGAGTTCCTAGGCGATGAAAAGCCGAAGTCCTGGAAGCGCAAGGCACACGTCACGGAGGCGAAGCTGCAGACGATCGCCCGCAAGGTCGAGGCAAGCTCCGTCTACAAGATCCTCGGCATGATAGCGGCGGTTGCCTCGGTGGTATCTTTCATCGTCTGGCTGCTGGCGTGAACTGCCAACGCGGCAAGAAAGAAGGGGTCAAAACCAACGTGCTTCAAAAGGTCCAGATCTTCAAACAGCAGGATGGGATCCACGCCGTGCGCCGGGCATTGTTTGCCGTTGGTAACAAGCTTGATCAATGACCGCCTGACTCACACCGCCCGTGCGCCGGGCCGGTTTCCATGCGGTCCTTTCTGACGCTGGCGCTGGCGATCGCCGCAGGCGTGCTGGGCTACGGCTACTGGCACGCGGAAACCCACGCCACGTTTCACATGTTACTCAACGAAAAGACGGCGAGTGGCCGCTTCGGACAGGTGCTGAATGCCCAGCTCGCGTTCCTCGATGCGAACGGTAACGTGCTCGCGCAGGGCAAGACGGACGAGAAGTTCGGCGTGGTGCTGGTCGCGCATCCCGTGGCCGGCTACTGCGGCCCGGACCTTTCCCGCGAAGCCTATCACGAGTGCTTCGAGGCGCAGTCCACGTGGCTTACGACCTGGGCCGCAAACCTGCGATACGTGGACCTCATCACCGGCCAGTGCCACCTGCAACGCGTCCCGGTGCAGGTTTCAACCTTCAAGGACAACGTCTTCCTCTGGTGGATACCGCTGCCCCACGTCGGCGGCAGGCCCTACACCCATTACAGCACGGAGCTCGAGATTGACAGCAAG
>JAHFRO010000079.1 GCA_023266245.1 Betaproteobacteria bacterium
CGAGGTCCACGCGCACGAGCTTCACCCGCACCCGGTCGCCGAGGCGGAAGCGCTTGCGCGTGCGCTCGCCCATGAGCTGGTGCTTGCCCGCATCGAAGTGGAAATAGTCGCTGCCGAGATCAGACACGTGCACCAGCCCCTCGACGTAAACCTCGTCGAGCGCGACGAACACCCCGAAGGCGGTGACGCCGCTCACGCTGCCCTCGAAGATCTCGCCGACCCTGTCCTTCATGTAATAGCACTTGAGCCAGGCGACGACGTCGCGGGTGGCGTCGTCGGCGCGCCGTTCGGTCATCGAGCAGTGGAGGCCCAGCTCGTGCCATTCACCGGGATCGTAGCGCCGGCTGCGGAGCACCGCCTTGATCGCGCGGTGCACCAGCAGATCGGGATAGCGCCGGATGGGCGAAGTGAAATGGGTGTAGGACTCGTAGGCGAGCCCGAAGTGGCCGACGTTGTCGGGGCTGTACACCGCCTGCTGCAGCGAGCGCAGCATCACCGTTTGCAGCAGCGGTACATCAGGACGATCCTTGACGCGCGCCAGCAGTTTCGCGTAGTCGCGCGCGTGGGGCTCGTCCCCGCCGCTCAGTTGCAGCCCGAATCCCTTCAGGAAATCGCGCAGCGCGGAGAGTTTCTCGGGCGTCGGCCCCTCGTGGATGCGGTAGAGCATGGGATGGTCGCGCCCGCGCAGGAAGTCCGAGGTCGAGACGTTGGCGGCCAGCATGCATTCCTCGATCAGGCGGTGCGCGTCGTTGCGCTTCACCAGCATGATGCGCGCGATCTTGCCGCGATCGTCGAAAATCATCTCGGTCTCGATGGTCTCGAAGTCGATCGCGCCGCGGCGTTCGCGGGCTTTCGCGAGCAGGTGGTAGAGCCGGTACAGGTTCTCGATGTGCGGCAGGAGCTTCTGGTGCCGGCGCGCCGCCTCGCCCCTGCCGTTCTCCAGCATGGCCGCGACCTCGGTATAGGTGAGTCGCGCGTGCGAGCGGATCACCGCGGGATAGAAGCGGTACGACTCGATGTCCCCGCGCGCGCCGATCCGCATGTCGCACGCCATCGCGAGCCGCGGCACGTGGGGATTGAGCGAGCACAGGCCGTTCGACAGCTTCTCCGGCAGCATCGGAATCACGCGGCGCGGGAAATAGACGGAGTTGCCGCGGGCCCGCGCCTCGCGGTCGAGCGCATCGTTGTGCTTCACGTAATGGCCGACATCGGCGATCGCCACGATCAACCGGAACCCCCCCTTGTCCCCTCCTTGAGAAGGGGGGGATTGAGAGGGGGTCAGCGGCTCGCAATAGACGGCATCGTCGAAATCCTTGGCGGTTTCACCGTCCATGGTGACGAGCGGCAGCCGCGTGAGATCGGTTCGGCCGCGCCGGTCCTCTTCCGTGACGGTGTCGGGAATCCGCTCGCACAGGCGTTCGACCTCGCGCGGAAACGCGTGCGGCAGATCGTGCTTTCTGAGCGCGATCTCGATCTCCATGCCCGGGTCGGCGTAGTTGCCGAGCACTTCCACCACGCGCGCCACCGGCTGGGCGTGCCTGGAGGGCTGCGCGAGGATCTCCACCGTCACCACCTCTCCCGGCTTGGCGCCGTTCGCCTCGTGCGGCGGCACCAGAAATTCCTGGCTGATGCGCTGGTCCTCCGCAACCACGAACAAAATGCCGTGTTCGTCGTGCAGCCGTCCCACCACCCGCTGGTGCGCATGCTCCAGGATTTCGACGATCTTGCCTTCGGGACGCCCGCGCCGGTCGGTGCCGGCGATGCGCGCCACCACGCGATCGCCGTGCAGGACCTTGTGCATCTCCTTCGGCCCGAGGAAAAGATCGGGACCGCCGCCGTCGCGCACCAGAAATCCGAAGCCGTCCGGATGGCCGTGCACGCGCCCGTGCGCGAGATCGAGTTTGGCGGTGACGCAGATCGCGTTGCGGCGGTTGCGGATGATCTCGCCGTCGCGCTCCAGCGCGGTGAGTTCCCGCCGCAATGCGTCGCGGTGGCGCGGCGTGACGTCGAGCAGCCGCTCGAGTTCCGGCTCGTCGACCGGCACGCCGCGCTCGATCAGCACATCGAGGATGGCGTCGCGGCGCGGCGCGGTATCAACGCGCGGCTGGGGAGCGGCGCGCCTGTGTTTTTTCATTGACAATAGAAGCTTTTGCGATTAAATTTCGTGCCCTCACGCCGAGGTGGCGGAATTGGCAGACGCACCAGGTTCAGGTCCTGGCGGTGGCAACACTGTGGGGGTTCGAGTCCCTTCCTCGGCACCAAATCTCAGTCTTAAGTCGCGAGTCACGAGTCTATTCATGTGACTTGCCTTCGCTTCGACCCGCGACTCGCCGACTCGCAACCCGTGACTGTTATTCAAACGGATGGCGCAGCACGATGGTCTGCGCGCGCTCGGCACCGGTGGAAATCACGTCGATCGGCACGCCGCAGAGGCTCTCAATGCGCTTGAGGTAATCCTGCGCCGCCTTAGGCAGCTGGGCGTGGCGGGTGTGCCCGACCGTGCTCTCCTTCCAGCCCGGCACGTCTTCGTAGATCGGCTCGCATTTCTCGAGCTCCTCCGCTCCCACCGGCAGGATATCGCTGCGCCCGCCGTCGAGCCTGTAGCCGATTGCGATCCGCACCGTTTCCATGCCGTCCAGCACGTCGAGCTTGGTGACGCCGAGCCCCGAGACGCCGTTGATCTGGATCGAGCGCTTGAGCACCGCGGCGTCGAACCAGCCGCAGCGGCGCGGCCGCCCGGTGGTGGCGCCGAACTCGTTGCCGCGGCTGGCGAGCTGCTTGCCGACGTCGTCGTCGAGCTCGGTGGGGAACGGCCCCGAGCCCACGCGCGTGGTGTAGGCCTTGGTGATGCCGAGCACGTAATGCAGGTGCTGCGGACCGATGCCGGCGCCCGCCGCCGCCGCGCCCGCGACGCAGTTGCTCGAAGTCACGTACGGATAGGTGCCGTGGTCAATATCGAGCAGCGTGCCCTGCGCGCCTTCGAACAGCAGGTTGTGTCCGGCCTTTTGCGCTTCATAGAGCAGGCGCGGCACGTCGGCCACCATCGGCTTGATGCGCTCGGCGAGCCGCATCGTCTCCTCGAGCGTCTTGTGGAAGTCAACGATCCCGGCGCGAAAGTAGTTCTTGAGCACGAAGTTGTGGAAGTCGAGCACTTCGTCCAGCTTGGCCGCGAAGCGCTCGCGGTGGAACAGGTCCTGCAGCCGGATCGCGCGGCGCGCCACCTTGTCCTCGTACGCCGGCCCGATGCCGCGGCCCGTGGTGCCGATCTTGCCGGCGCCTTTCGCCGCCTCGCGCGCCTGGTCGAGCGCTGCGTGATACGGCAGGATCAGCGGGCAGGCCTCGCTGATCTTGAGGCGCGAACGCACGTTTACACCGGCGCGCTCCAGCATCTCGATCTCTTCCACCAGCGCCTGCGGCGAAAGCACCACGCCGTTGCCGATATAGCAGGCAATTTTCTCGCGCAGGATGCCGGCCGGGATCAGGTGCAGCACGGTCTTTTTGTTCGCGATCACCAGCGTGTGACCGGCGTTGTGGCCGCCCTGGAAGCGCACCACGCCCTGGGCATGATCAGTGAGCCAATCCACGATCTTGCCCTTGCCTTCGTCGCCCCACTGGGCGCCGATTACTACCACATTCTTCGACATGTCCAGCTAAAACCTTTTCAACCGCCGATGGACGCCGATGTACGCCGATCAAAACCTTCGATATATCTGCGTTTATCTGCGTTTATCTGCGGTTTCATTTGATCTTTGTCACTTGCCACTTACCGTCGCGCTGCGCGAGGCGCCGGTCGCAGCCGAGCTCGGCCCGCGAATGGGAGTGCCCCGGAAGGTCGACTATCACGATCTCGCCGCGCGCCTGGAGCGCGTTGATCTGGCGCTGGAGTGCGGCGTCCTCCGGAAAATACGGCGCAAGTATGGCGCTCGGCGCCGCGCCGTCCGGGCTCGCCGAAGCGAGTTCGCGCAGGTCCATGCTGAAGCCGGTCGCCGGCCGCGCGCGCCCGAACGCCTTGCCGACCTCGTCGTAGCGACCGCCGAGCGCGAGCGCGTTGGCAGAGCCTGCGGCGTAGGCGGCAAACACCACGCCGCTGTGGTAGTGATAGCCGCGCAGCTCCGCGAGATCGAAGCAGCGGATGCGGGCGACGTCCCGCAACCGCTCCGAGAGCGCGCGCAGAGCGGCGATCGCGGCGCGGATTTCGGGATAGTCGGGCAGCAGCCCGCCGGCGCGCGCCAGCACCTCCGCCCCGCCGTAGAGCTCGGGCAGCGCGGCAAGCGCCTGGCGGGTCGGGCGGTCGAGCGCTCGCGTGAGCTGCCCGAGCGCCGGCAGGTTTTTCGCTTGCATCGCGCGGAAGAGTTCCGATTCCAGCTCGTGCGCGAGCTTTGCGCGCTTCACCAGACTGCGAAAGATCGCCACGTGCCCGATGTCGAGGTAGGTGTCCTTGACACGCGCCACCGCGAGCGCCTTCATCATCAGGCGCTGGACCTCGACGTCGCTCTCGATGCCGGCGTGGCCGTAGAGCTCGGCGCCGATCTGCAGCGGCTCGCGCGTGCGGTTCATGCCGGAAGGCAGCGTGTGCAGCACGCTGCCCGCGTAGCACAGGCGGGTGACCCCCTTGCGGTTGAGCAAATGCGCGTCGATGCGCGCAACCTGCGGCGTGATGTCGGCGCGCACGCCGAGCGTGCGCCCGGAGAGCTGGTCCACCAGCTTGAACGTCTGCAGGTCGAGGTCGTGCCCGGTGCCGGTGAGCAGCGAATCCACGTACTCGAGCAGCGGCGGCATCACGAGCTGGTAGCCGTGTACGCGGAACAGGTCGAGGATGTCGCGGCGCAGCCGCTCGATGCGGGCAGCCTCCGCGGGCAGGATATCCTCGATGTATTCGGGCAGCAGCCAGGCGCGCATGATCACAAATAGGCAGGCAAAACAGGGGAATTATAGAGGACTTCGATGCCGCGCCGCGCGCGGCCGCTCAAGGGGTCACGGCCTGACCAGATACAGGAGCAGCAGCCCCGCCAGCATGGAGGTGAGCCCGATGAAGCGGATCTGGCCGTCGCTCATCTCGATGAGCCGGCGGAAGGTCTCGCGCCACAGTCCGGGAACGAGGAAAGGCAGGATGCCCTCGATCACCAGCACCAGCGCGAAGGCCATGAGCAGGATCTTACCCATCGTGTTTCCCGCCTTTCCGCCCGGGGGTGGCGCGCACCACCCCTGCGCACTGCGCGCCCGCCACCGTATTACTTGGCCGGCTTGCCGCCGGATTTGAGGTACTTGAAGAACTCGGAGTTGGGCTCGAGCACGAGCACGTCGCCCTTGTTCCGGAAGCTCTGCCTGTAGGCCTCAAGGCTGCGGTAGAACGCGTAGAACTCGGGGTTGATCTCGTAGGCCCGCGCGTGGATCGCCGTCGCCTTGGCATCACCGTCGCCCTTGATGCGCTGCGCCTCGCGGTAGGCCTGCGCGATGATCACCTCGCGCTGGCGGTCGGCGTCCGCGCGGATCTTTTCCGACTCCGCCGCGCCGGTCGAACGCAGCTCGTTGGCCACCCGTTTGCGCTCGGCGTCCATGCGGCGATAGACCGACTCGCTCACTTCCTGCGGCAAATCCACGCGCTTCAGCCGCACGTCGAGCACCTCCACGCCGATCTTGCCGGCGTCCTCGTTCGCTTTCTGGCGCATGAGCTCCATGATCTTGTCGCGCTCGCCGGATACCACGTCGTGCACGGTGCGGTTGCCGAACTCGGCACGCAACCCGTCGTTGATGGTCTGCAGCAGCCGCGTCTGCGCGCGCGCCTCGTCGCCGCCCACGCTCACGTAGTACTGACGCACGTCGGTAATGCGCCACTTGACGAACAGGTCCACCAGCACGTTCTTTTTCTCGGAGGTGAGGAAGCGCTCGGGCTCGGCGGTATCTATGGTGAGGATGCGGATGTCGAAGTAGCGCACGTTGTCGAGCAGCGGGATCTTGAAATAAAGGCCCGGCGCCTTCTTGATCTCCACCACTTCGCCCAGGCGGAACACGATCGTGTTCTGGCGCTGGTCCACGATGAACATGCTGAGCGAGGCGACGATCAGCAGGACGACCGCCGCGACGAGAATGATGCCGAGGTTGCGCTTCATCAGCGCGACTCCCGTTCGCGCGCGCGGAAAGCCTCGCGCGAGCGCGCGGTGGACGGTTCGGGCGCCGGCGCGGTTTCCGCGGCCTTGGCCGGCGTCTCGGACGCCGGGCCCGTGCCCGTCATCTGCATGATCTTGTCGAGCGGCAGGTAAAGCAGGTTGTTGCCGCTCTTCTGGTCTATGAGCACCTTGGTCGAGTTGGTCATGATCTGCTGCATGGCCTCGATATAGAGGCGGTCGCGCGTCACCTGCGGCGCCTTGTTGTACTCGGTGACGACCTGGCGGAAGCGGCTCGCGTCGCCTTCCGCCTGCTCGATCACGCGTTGTCGGTAACCTTCGGCTTCCTGCATGAGGCGCGCCGCATTACCGCGCGACTTCGGGATCACGTCGTTGGCGTAAGCCTGGCCCTCGTTCTTCTGGCGCTCGCGGTCCTGGCCGGCCTTCACCGCGTCGTCGAAGGCGGCCTGCACCTGCTCCGGCGGCTGCGCGTTCTGCATCGTCACCTTGCTGACGTTGATGCCGGTGCCGTAACGGTCGAGGATCTCCTGCGTCAGCTTCTGCGCCCGCACCGCGGCTTCCGCCCGCCCCTCGTAGAGCACGAAGTCCATGCTGCTCTTGCCCACCACCTCGCGGATTGCGGTCTCCGCAGCCTGCAGCACGGCGTCCTCGGGCGTGCGGTTGTTGAACAGAAAGTCATTGGGGCTTTTCAGCACGTACTGCACCGCAAACTGAACGTCGATGATGTTCTCGTCGTCGGTCAGCATCAGCGATTCCTTGAGCACCTTGCTCTTGACGTTGTTGCGGTAGCCGATTTCGACCGTGCGCACCTGCGCGAGATTGACGACCTCCGCGGTCTCGATCGGATACGGGAGGTGCCAGCGCGGCCCGGGCAGGGTGGTCTCGAGGTACTTGCCAAAGCGCAGCACCACGCCGCGCTGGCCTTCGTAGACGATGTAGAAGCCGCTCGCCATCCATACCGCGAAGATCAGTCCGAGCAGGAGCCCCGCTCCGCCGCCGAACCTCTTCGCGGTCGGCCCCGGCGGTTCGTCACTGCCGCCGCCGCGGCGGCCGAACAGGCTGTTCAGCTTCCTGTTGAAGTCCCGCCACAGCTCGTCGAGGTCGGGCGGCCCCTGGTTTGGCCGCCGGCCCCACTGCGGGTCGTTGAGCGACATCAGCGCACCCAGCAGTCGCAGCGAGCGCTGTTTCAGACGGTCGCGAAAATCCCTGACGTAACCGAGCATTGCGGAGATGACGCGGCGTTAAGCCGCAGCTGAGCTTTTGAGTTGTGTATGCCGGAGCGCGCCGTCAGCGTGTTCCTCGAGCGCGAGCCGCACGAATTCCACGCCTGCGCCCGTTTGCGCGCTGACCCAAACGCGCGAAATTCTACCATATTCGTCACGCTCGACCTGCACGGGCAGCCGCGTGCAATCGATCTTGTTCAGCACCAGAACCTGCGGGACAGCTTGCGCGCCGATTTCAGCCAGCACCTGGTTCACCGCCGCGATCTGCTCCGCGCGGTCGGCGCTGCTGGCATCCACCACGTGCACCAGCAGGTCAGCATGTATCGTCTCCTCGAGCGTGGCGCGGAAAGCCGCCACCAGGGTGTGCGGCAGCCGCCGGAGGTAGCCCACGGTGTCGGACAGTACGATGCCAGCGCCGTTTCCGGTATGGACGCGCCGGGTGGTGGTATCGAGCGTGGCGAACAGCTGGTCCGCGGTGTAGACCCCGGCGCGCGTGAGCTGATTGAACAGCGTGGACTTGCCGGCGTTAGTGTAGCCGACCAGTGATGCCATCATGAGATTGGAGCGGCTGCGCGCGCGGCGCTGCACCTCGCGCCGGGATTTGACGTGGGTGAGCTTTTCCTTCAGTACCTTCACGCGTTTGCCGAGCAGACGCCGGTCGGTTTCGAGCTGGGTTTCGCCCGGCCCCCTGAGCCCGATACCGCCCTTCTGCCGTTCCAAGTGGGTCCAGCCCCGCACCAGTCGCGGCGCGAGGTGCTCGAGCTGGGCGAGCTCGACCTGCAGCTTGCCCTCGTGGCTGTGCGCACGCTGGGCGAAGATGTCGAGGATCAGGCTCACTCGATCGACCACGCGGCAACCGAGCTCGCGCTCGAGGTTGCGTTCCTGTACCGGGGACAGCTCGTGATTGAAAATCGCAAGTTGTGCGCCGGCTGCAGCCACGGCCTGCGCCACCTCTTCCACCTTGCCTTTGCCGGCGAACAGTGCGGGATCGGGACGGGCGCGCCGCCCCTTGATCAGGGCACGCGCGGTGACCCCGGCGCTGGCGGCGAGTTGCTGAATTTCCTCCACGCCTTCTGCATAGCCGGCCTCGCCGAGATCGAGGCTGACCAGCACCGCCACGTTGCCGCTGCCGGGACGGTCAAGCATCAAACAACGTGAAGACAAACATCAGCCGTCGGGGCTCTGGTCGGTCTGAAGGTTGACGGCGCGCGCGGGCACCACGGTTGAGATCGCGTGCTTGTACACCATCTGCGTGACCGTGTTCTTGAGCAGAACCACATACTGATCGAAGGAATCGATCTGCCCCTGCAGCTTGATGCCGTTCACCAGATAGATCGACACCGGGATGTGTTCTTTGCGCAAAGTGTTGAGGAACGGGTCTTGTAGCATCTGCCCTTTGTTGCTCATGGTGCCCTCGCTGTTGTCGTTATTCGGAATACCACTATATTTCATTTATTGACGTAACGCCATAGGGTTACGTCTCCCTGCGGCCACCCTTACGGCGCATCCGTGCCGGCTTTGCGTAGGGGTTGGAGCCGGTCTTGAACTCCACTCTCAAAGGGGTGCCCTGCAGTTTGAAAGCCGTCCGGAAAAAACGTTCCAGATAACGGCGATAGGCCTCGGGCACCTGCTCCAGGGCGTTGCCGTGAATCACGATGCGGGGCGGGTTGGCGCCCCCCTGGTGCGCGTAACGCAGCTTGGGGCGGGCGAGCCCGGCGCGTGGCGGCGGCTGCCGCGCCACCGCCTGTGCCAGCGCGCGGGTAAGCCGCGGGGTGGGCAGGCGCGCCATCGCCGCCGCGTAGGCCTCGTCCACCGACTTCATGAGCGGGACGATGCCGTGCCCGGTCAGCGCCGAAATGAAATGCAGCCGGGCAAACGCCACGAAATTGAGCTGGCGCGCGAGCGCGCGCTTCACGAGTTCCCGCTCCTTCTCGGGCAGCTTCTCCCATTTGTTCACCGCCATCACCAGCGCGCGGCCGGCATCGAGGATGAACCCCGCGATGTGCGCGTCCTGCTCCGAGATATCCTGCCGCGCATCCAGCATCAGGATCGCGACGTTGGCGTCCGCGATCGCCTGCAGCGCCTTCACCACCGAAAACTTTTCCACAATCTCGGCCACCCGCCCGCGCTTGCGCAGTCCTGCGGTGTCGATCAAGGTGTAGCGGCGCTGGTTGCGCTCGAATTCGACGTAAATCGAATCGCGCGTGGTCCCCGGCTGATCGAAAACGAGGGCGCGCTCCTCGCCGAGCAGCGTGTTGAAAAGCGTCGACTTGCCGACATTGGGTCGCCCCACCACCGCGATCACGGGATGCCCGCGGTCTGTGACCGGCGTTTCCCCGACCGCGGGAAAGTCGGCGAGCACCAGATCCATCAGATCGGAAACATTGTCGCCGTGCGTCGCCGAGACCGGCAGCGGATCGCCCAGGCCGAGCGCGTGGAACTCGGCCGCCGCGAGCGGCGGCGCCATGCCCTCGGCCTTGTTGACCACCAGCCAGGTGCGCCGTCCGCTCCTGCGCAGCTCCTCGGCAATCGCCCGGTCCTGTGGCGTCACGCCGGCGCGCGCGTCCACCATGAACAGCACCGCGTCCGCTTCGTCGACCGCCTGCCGCGTCTGCCGCGCCATTTCGTGGAAGATGCCGTCTTTCGCGACGGGTTCGAAGCCGCCGGTGTCGACCACCAGATAAGGCTTGTCGCCGACGCGGCCGATTCCGTATTGGCGGTCGCGCGTAAGCCCCGGCGCGTCGGCGACGATCGCATCGCGGCTGCGGGTGAGCCGGTTGAACAGCGTGGACTTGCCGACGTTCGGCCGGCCGACTATGGCAACGATCGGGAGCATAGAAACGAAAGATTAGCCGCCAAGGCGCCAAGGACGCCAAGGACACCAAGAAAAGCAAACGAATATTAATTCAGTTTTCGCGATCACTGGATGGTAATCGCGAAGACGCCACCGCTGCGGGTCTGCACCAGAAAGCTCGACAGGTCGAGCGCCACGGGCGGCGCGCCGATGGCGCT
>JAHFRO010000255.1 GCA_023266245.1 Betaproteobacteria bacterium
CTTCGCGTGCGTGCCGTCGCAGAACGGCTTCTTCGACGAGTTGCCGCACCGGCACAGCGCGATTGTGTCAGGCGCCGGCACTTCCTCGCCGCGCGAGTCGCGCAGGCGCACCGGGCCGCGCACCCGGTACGGCCCATTCTTCCGGACCTCGATCGTGGTGTTATCAGACGGCGCCCGAGCAGTCATCAGCGCGGATGTTAGCAGAGAACGAAGGGCAAAGACGAAACCACAATTAGCCGCCAAGGCGCCAGGAACGCCAAGAAAACCCCAACAAAATTCAACCGCCAAGAAACTCGAGGAACGAATGGCTCAACCCGCGTTCACCCGAACGCCGTGCCGCGTGCCGCTGCGCCTATCCTTCCTTGGTGTGTTGCCAGTTTGAATTCCTGGTCTATCTTTCTTGGCGTTCTTGGCGGCCTTGGCGGTTAAATTTTTCCCTTGGGTTTCTTGGCGGCCTTGGCGCCTTGGCGGCGTATCAAATGATTTTCTTGCGGATGTAGGTCACGGCCACTTCCGCGACGAACACCACCGCAAAGATCGCGGCCAGCATCAGTGGTGCGGCCGCGCATCCATGAGACAACGGCGCATGGGGCGGCTTACCTGGCCGGGCTGGGCGGGGCTACTGGAAAAACGCAGGCGAGTTCGCCGCGCAGGGGCAGGCGAACGGGTGTTCGAGCCGGAATTGGACCGAGGTAGGGCAGCCAGCCTACTTGCCGACTGGCGCAAGGCAGTCGAGCGCGCCAGGAACTGGGCCTTGCCCGAATGAATAGGGTTCTTGCAAGCGTTGGTTTCGACGGCCTTCGGGAATACCGTGCTAGAGTTTCACCTGTCGCCAATGTCACGGCAGGTGGAGGTAGGCCCGGAGACTTCATCGGCCGAATCCGCAAGATGCCAGGACGAGAACGTAGGTTGCTATGAGAGGGGGACACAGTGATCCGACGCTGGAAGTTGCTTGGTGCGGTACTGGTGGCGATGTACACCGCGGCGGGCCCTACCGTGGCCCAACCGATCGAGAACGAGCTGGTCCTCATCACGCCGGTCGCGAGGACCCTGACCGACCCTGCTCTGGCGGAGTTCGCCAAGTACGCGAAGGAAAGATGGAACATCAATGTGAAAACGAGCGCCCTGGCGGCCGGCACGCCGGTGGCCTACGGCCGCATCGTCGAGTGGAAGGGCAGGCCCGAGGCCGACATCTTCTGGGGCGGCGAAAGCGCGCTCTTCGACAAGCTCGCCGAGCAGAAGCTGCTGGCAACGCTTGACCTGCCGAAAAGCGTCGTGGACTCGATCCCGGAGAGCATCGGCAAGCCCAAGCCCATCCCGCTGAAGGACCCCAAGGGATTCTGGATCGGCACGGTACTGGAGCCCTACGGCCTGGTGTATCACCCCAAGCTGCTCGCGCGCCTCGGGGTGCCGGAGCCCAAAGACTGGGACGATCTACTACATCCCAAACTGAAGGGCAACGTCGCGCAATGCGCGCCGACGCGCTCCTCCAGCAGCCACGCAACCTACGAGGTCATTCTCCAGCGCGAGGGGGACGAAAAGGGCTGGGAGTGGCTCAAGCGGCTGGCGGGCAATACCGGCATCTTCACCGCGCGCAGCCGTGACGTGCCATCGGTCGTGGCGAGGGGCGAGTTCGCGGCAGGGTTCGCGGTGCCGAGCTACATGGCGTTCGAGGACCGCCTGGCCGGGCACGACATCAGGTTCGTGGCTCCAAAGACCGCGTGGATCACGCCCGAGCCGATCGGCATCCTCGCGGGCGCCAAGCGTCCCAAAGCGGCGCTCGCTTTCATCGAGTTCATGCTTTCGGAGCGCGGCCAGAGGGTGGCCATGGAACGGGGCGTATTCCCGATCACGCCGAAATACCGCGTCCAAGGCAAGCCCGGTTCCCACGCGGAAATGGCGGTCGAGTTCACGGGCGGCATCCGCTCCTACTTCGACGTCGAGGTGACCAACATCTACGACGACAACAAGGCGCAGGCTCGCTACGAGCAGGTCAACTCTCAGTACCGCAAGGAGATCGAGTCCGTCGCGGAAGAACTGAAGAAGAAGTACTGAACCGCCGGCCGTCGGCCCGGATCATGCGCATCGCGGTCGAGAATCTCACGAAGCGCTTCGGGCCGCTGGCGGCGGTCAGCGAGGTCAGCCTTTCCATCCAGGAGGGTGAAATGTTCACCCTCCTGGGTCCTTCGGGGTGCGGCAAGACCACGCTGTTGAGGCTCGTGGCCGGCTTCTACGTCGCCGACGAGGGGGAGATCCGTTTCGACGACAGGCGGGTGAACGACGTGCCTGCGCACGAGCGCGGCATCGGCATGGTGTTCCAGAACTATGCCCTGTGGCCGCACATGACGGTGTCCGAAAACGTTTCCTACGGGCTGAAGCTGCGCAAGGTCTCCTCGTCCGACATCGCCAGGCGGGTCCAGCGGGTGCTGGAGAAGGTGGAGCTCACCGGTCTGGAGGATCGTTATCCCGGCCAGTTGTCGGGCGGGCAGCAGCAACGCGTGGCGCTGGCGCGCGCGCTCGTGCTCAATCCCCAGATCCTGCTGCTCGACGAGCCGCTCTCCAACCTCGACGCCAAGATCCGCGTGCAAGTGCGGGCGGAGATCCGCAAGCTCCAGAAGGAGCTGGGCATCACCACAGTCTACGTGACCCACGACCAGGAGGAGGCGCTGGCGATGTCGGATCGCATCGCGGTCTTTAGCCAGGGAAAGGTCTGCCAGGTGGGACCGCCCAAGGCGCTGTACCAGCGGCCCGCCACCCGTTTCGTGGCCGATTTCATCGGAATTAACAATCTCGTCGAAGGCACGGTGCGGTCGGTCGAGGGGCCGCTTGGAAGCCTGCGCGTGGAAACCGCGCTCGGCGAGCTTTCCGCGATCCATGACGAACGCTTGCGGCCGGGAGACCGGTGCGTGATCTGCATACGCCCCGAGAACATCACGCTGGACGGCCAGTCCGGCGGTGAGAGAAATCACTTCAAAGGCAAGATCTCCTTCGCTGCCTATCTCGGCAACACGCTGCGCTACGACGTCGATCTCGGCGGCGGCGTTACCTTCAAGGCCGACATCGGGGATCCGTGGCACCACGAACAGTTTCCGATGGGCACGCCGGTCGCATTGAGCTGCACGTTCGGCAGCACGTTGGCGATCCCGTCAGGCTGATATCGAGCGGCCATGCCGCAGATCGCCGCTTTTAGAGCCAGAGGGCCCCGCCCCCCGGCAAGCGCCGTGATCGGATTCGGTCTGATCTGGGCGTTTCTCATCATCTTCGTTCTATACCCGCTCACGCGGATCTTTTACGACGCGTTTTCCAACGAGGCCGGCCAGTTCACCCTCGCGAACTTCCACGAGTTCTTCACGGACCGGTTCTACCTGCGCTCGCTCTGGAACTCGCTGGTGCTGGGCGTTGCCACGGTCATCACGACCTCCGTGATCGGGATCGCCGTGGCGTTCCTCATCATCCGTTACGAGTTTCCCTACCGGAATCTCTTTTCCTATCTCACGATGCTGCCGATGATCCTGCCGCCGCTGGTCGGCGTGCTCGGCTTCGTCTTCATTCTCGGCCGCGCCGGC
>JAHFRO010000256.1 GCA_023266245.1 Betaproteobacteria bacterium
CTTGGCGCCTTGGCGTCTTGGCGGTTTAATTCTGCTCTTGGCGATTCAGCTTTGCTTCTATTTTGGTTCTTCCTTCGTGTCCTTTGTGTCCTTTGTGGTTCAGCTCTAGCGGACGACCTTCACGCCGCCTTCCCTCAGGATGCCGCGCGTGGTCTCCGAGTATTCATCGATGAACTTGTGGAGCTCGGCGCTGCGCTGGAAGCCTTCCTCGAACAGGTTGTCCTCGAGATACTTCTTCCACGTCGCCGTCTGCGCGAGCTTGGCGAACACGTCCTCCCAGTAGGTGACGACCTCCCGCGGAATTCCCGGCGGTGCGATGATGCCCCGCACCTGCGGCACGTTCGGCACGTTGAAGCCCGCTTCCCGGACCGTGGGCACGTTGGGGTACGGCGGCAGGCGCTTGTCGGCGATCTGCGCGATGACGCGCAGGTTGCCGGAGCGAATGTGCTCGCCGGCCTCCTGCGGCTCGATCACCATCATGTTCACGTGGCCGCCGAGCAGCGCCGCGATGCGCTCGCCGCCGCTGGGAAACGAGATGTAGGCCCAGTTCGCGCCGGTATTCTTCATCAGGAGCTGGCGGACGATCCAGTCGCGGGCGCCGATGGAGCCGGCCGACTGCTTGAGCTGCCCGGGATTCTGCTTCGCCGCGTCAATGAAGTCCTTGAGCGACTTGTACGGTGCGTCGTTCTTCACCGCGATCAGCGCCGGCTCGAGCACCAACCGCACGATCGGCGTGAGATCCTTCATCGTGAACTTGGCCTCCGCGCGCATGATCGGATTGGTGAACCAGATGCCCGTATACACCGCGATGGTATGGGTTTCGCCCTGCTTTTCCGCCAGGTAGGCCATCGCAGTGAGGCCGCCGCCGCCGGTCTTGTTGACGACCTGCATGCGCACCGGCAGCAGCTTTTCCTTCTCGATCGCACCCGCGATGAAACGCGCGAGCACGTCGCCGCCGCCGCCGGGACCCGTGTGGGTGACGAACTCGACCGGCTTGGTCGGCTTGAAGCCCTGCGCGTGCAGCGGCAGTGCGGCGGCCGCGAGAACGAGCGCGAAAATGAACATCCGTGATCTTGATTTCATGTTTCCTCCTCCGTGGTAGGTTTTCAAGAATTTCCTCTCTGTGTTCTCTGTGATCTCTGTGGCTATCCTTTAGCTTATCGCCCGGACACGCCAGGCGTTGGCCTTCTTGAACAGCGGTGCGACCAGTATCAGCACGGCGAAAAATAGCATCACCGCCGACATCGGTCTAGACACGAGGATGGTGAGATCGCCCTGCGACATCATCAGCGACTGGCGAAGCGCCCGCTCCATGCTGTCGCCGAGCACCAGTCCCAGGATGAGCGGCGCCGCCGGGTAATCGAGCTTGCGCATGATGTAGCCGAGCAGTCCGAAACCCATCAACATCCACACGTCGAACAGGCTGCTGGAGACGCTGTATACGCCCACGATGGAAATGCCGAAGATCATGGGATACAGCGAGTACGCCGGCAGCCGCAGAATCTGCGCGAACAAGGGTACCAGCGGCAGGTTAAGCACCAGCAGCATCACGTTGCCGATGTACATGCTCGCGACCAGCCCCCAGAACAGCGTCGGATTGTCCTGGATCATCAGCGGCCCGGGCCTGAGCCCCCACAGGATGAACGCCCCCAGCAGGATCGCGGTGGTACCCGAACCGGGAATGCCCAGCGTGAGCAGCGGCACCATCGCGCCGCCGGTTTCCGAGTTATTGGCGCCCTCGGGTGCAGCCACGCCCTCCGGCACACCGGTGCCGAACTTCTCGGGATGCTTGGACACCGCCTTCTCGACGCCGTACGAGATGAACGACGCGATGGTCGAGCCCGCGCCGGGCAGCACGCCGATCAGGAAGCCGATCACGGATCCATTGAGGAAAGCGAAGCGGCAGTCCTTGAGGTCCTGCCACGTGGGCAGCAGGTTGCGCAGGCCCGTCGGGACTGGCAGCATCCGCCCGCCCTCGCGGGCTTCCATGTTGGTGAGCACCTCACCGAGCGCGAAGATGCCGATCGCCACCACCACGAAGTCCACGCCGTCAAGCAGCTCCGAGCGCCCGAAAGTAAAGCGCGAGGTCGAGGTGAAAAGGTCGGTGCCCATGCCGGTGATCCACAGCCCCACCAGCATCGCGAGCAGGGCCTTCACCAGCGACTTGCCCGCCAGCAGCACCACCATCGCAAGCCCCAGGCACATCAGCGCGAAGTACTCGGGCGAGCTGAACGAGAGCGCGAACTTGGCGAGCGGCGGCGCCACCAGCATGAGCGCGATCACCCCGAAGGTGCCGGCAATGAAGGACGCGATCGCCGCGATCCCGAGCGCCGGTCCGGCCCGCCCCTGCTTCGCCATCGCATAGCCGTCGAAGCAGGTCACGACCGAGGCCGATTCGCCGGGCACATTGAGCAGGATCGAGGTCGTGGAACCGCCGTACTTGGCCCCGTAGTAGATACCCGCGAGCATAATGACCGCGCTCGTCGGATTCATCTGGAACGTGAGCGGCAGCAGCATCGCGATCGTCGCCGGCGGGCCCAACCCCGGCAGCACGCCGATCACGGTGCCGAGGAACACGCCGACGAAGCACCACAGCAGATTCACCGGCGTCAATGCGACGGCGAAGCCATGCAGCAGTCCGCTTACGACTTCCATCAGGCGGCCCGCCTCACTTCATGCATAAAATCCACAAAAGCTTCACCGCAAAGGACGCAAAGGACGCCAAGGAACATTTCACAAACCATTCACGATCCTTGCTATGCCGTACTTCATATGCGCCACGTTAAAATTCAATAGAAAACCGAGCTTGAATTGCCCCAGCTTCAGATAGCTCAGAACTTGCGCCATATGCACCGGTAAGAGTTTCTCTACCGCCTTAATTTCCACAACGACCATGTCATTTACCAACAAATCCAGTCGATAGCCCACATCGAGCTTCATGCCCTCGTATTCGATCGGGAACGGTAGCTGCTTTTTTACCTCCAATCCCTGTCTCGCAAGCTCATGAGCAAGGCATGCCTCGTAGGCACTCTCCAGTAAACCTGCGCCCAACGCGGAGTGCACCTTGATCGCCGCGTTGACGATTACCTTGCTGAGGTCATCTTCGTTCAACGTTTTCCTTTGCGTCCTTGGCGTCCTTGGCGGTTCAAGATTTTCTAGAAGCCAAGCCAGCCGACAGGCAATGCGACGTTGAGCGCGAGCGGGAACACCAGATAAAAACCGATCGCGGTCCCGAACGCCACGACCAGCGCAAGGGGCAGCGGGCGGCGGTACATCATGACGACCAGGAAGAACGTAAACAACCCGAACGCGAGCAGGAATCCGAGGACCTTGAGCAGGCCCACGCATGCGGCGAGCCCCGCCCACGCCGCGAGCGCCCTGCCGATCTCACGCCAGTTGACCTCAGCGCCCTGCTCGCGGGCGCGCTGCACCAGGCTCGTCACCACCAGCAGCAGCGCGAGCGCGATCATGCACAGGCCGTACCACATCGGGAAAAAGCCCGGTCCCGGCCCATCCGGGCCGAGATACTCCCAGCCCCGCGCTTCGGAAACGATGAAGAC
>JAHFRO010000001.1 GCA_023266245.1 Betaproteobacteria bacterium
TCGGCCGGCTCGGATAGGCGTCGGCGGCAAAGCTCTGGCTGCCGATTGCCGCCAGGGCGAGACCAATGAACAGGCTCAATATAATGTGGCGTCGTCGCATTAATCCCCTGGCCGCGACAGATTTCTAGGAGCTTTTGATATTCCCTTCGGCCTTGAGCCATCGCACCGCCGTGCGAAACGCGTCCAGCGTCTGCGCGACTTCACGTGGTCCGTGCGTTGCTGAGACGAGCCCGCCGGGTCCGCCCATGATGTCAACGCCGTTAGCGAGCATCGCAATGCGCAGCTTGTTAATGAGGTTCGGATCGCGCGCACCTTTGATGCCGTTGAAGCCGAGCTTCACGGGATCGAATGTCGCCGGATCGATCGGCAGGCCGCCGGGATTGGGGAAGATCACGAAAACCGACGCTTCGCCGTAGACACCCCAGGGCACGTTCTCCTCGATCAGAACCTGACGCATGCCGTTGCGAATCTCGGCGGCGGTCGCTTCGGCGCGCGCGCAGACATCGCTCGTCTCGACGATCTTCAGCGTGGTAACAGCGGCAGCCGCGCACAGCGGGTTGGAGTTGAACGTTCCCTGGTGACCGATCTTCTCGCGCAACGCGGCCTTGGCGGCGGCCGGATCGAGCTGATCCATGATGTCCTTCCTGCCGGCGACGGCGCCACCGGGCAGGCCGCCGGCGAGGATCTTGGCAAGCACGCACAGATCGGGCGTGACGCCGTAGCGCGCCTGTGCGCCGCTGCGCGACCAGCGAAATCCGGTGATCACCTCGTCGAAGATCAGAATGACGCCGCGCTTGCTGGTGACATCGCGAAGAGTGGTCATCAGGCCAGGCGGTAGCGGTACTTGACCCCACGACGCACCGGAAGGCTCGAAAATAACCGCAGCAATGTCAGCGCGTGTTTCAAGCGTGTCGACGATGCGGGGAATGTCCTCGGCGGGGAGCACTATCGATTGCTCGAGCAGTGACGGAGGAATTCCGGCCGGCACCGAGCCGTCGAAGTGCGACATCGAACCGGCTGCAACCTGATCGTGCCAGCCATGGAAATGTCCGACGAAGCGCAGGATCTTCGGTTTTCCCGTATAGGCGCGCGCCAGCCGCAGCGCGAGATGCGAGGCTTCCGTGCCTGACGCCGTAAAGCGAACGCGCTCGGCACAGGGAATCAACCGCTGCACGAGCTCGGCCCAGCGTACCTCGAGCTCGTGCGAGGCGCCCCAATGCGTGCCGAGCGTCGCCTGATGCTGCACGGCTTCGACGACGGCGGGATGCGAATGCCCAAGCAGCAAAGCGCCGTGACCGCCGAAATAGTCCACGTACTCATTGCCATCGATGTCCCATTTGCGCGGTCCGGTCGCGCGTGCCACGTAGATCGGATAGGGCGAAGTGGCGCGCGAGTCGTGCGTGAGGCCCGCGGGAATAACCTTGCAAGCCTCGGCGTAAAGCTTGGCCGAGCCCTTGGTGCGGGCGCGATACCCGGATTCGATGGTCAAGTCGCTTGATGTTGGTGCCGACATGCTTGGTGCCCCCATTCTTTTTCAGCGTCTGTTCAGGACCTCTGCATTCACGAGGACTGACGGATCGAGACGGCCGTCGAGCCCGGCCAACGCGTTCTCTGCACAAGCGACCGCCATGCGATCGAAAGCAGTGCGGATGTAGGCGCCGGTGTGTGGCGTGAGCACGACGTCATCGCGTTCGAGGAGGGGGTTGTCGCGCATCGGCGGTTCTATCTCGAGCACATCGAGACCGGTGCCGGCCAGCCGCCCATCGCGCAGCGCCGCTGCAAGCGCAGCCTCGTCTACGACCGCTCCGCGGGCGACATTTACGAGGAACGCGGTCGGTTTCGCTCGCGCAAGGGTCGTCGGGTTGATCAGCCTCCGTGTCGTTGGCGTGAGGGCGCAGGCGAGCACGATGAAATCGGCATGCGGAAGCGCGCTTTCAAGCGCACCGCCATGCCTGTGCCCGTCGCGCGCAACTACGTCTGCCGGCACGTTGGGATCGACTATCAGGATGTGCATCGCAAACGCGCTAGCACGGCGTGCAATCTCACGGCCAATCCGGCCGTAGCCGATCACGAGGCATGTTCGATCACGCAGCTCAACACCACCAAAGCCGCGTGGCCAGGCGCCGCTCTTGACCGCCCGGTCCATCGCTGGTCCGCGCTTCGCAAGCGCGAGCATAAGGTAGAGCGCATGCTCGGCGACAGTGTCGGCGTTCGCGCCGCCTGTCGTCGCCAGAGGGATGCCCCGTCGCGTGAGCGCGGAAACGTCGAAGTTGTCGTAACCGGCGCCCATTCGGCACGCAACGCGGAGCCGCGGGCTGCGCTCGATCAGTTCGGCGGTGAGCGACGGCTGTTCCATCACCAGAATCACGCCGTCCGCCGCGGGTAGCGCGCCGGCGAGCGCTGCGGGGGTGGGCGTGGGCAGAACGCCAATGGTCACGTCGGGGCGCGACGCAAGCCGATTCATGCCGGCGGCGGGTAGTGCTTCGGTAAGGATGAGCGTTGCGGGCATTGGTTGCTGGCAGGCATGAACCGTCGCCATTCTGCGGCATCGTTGCACAGGCCGTCATAAGATCCCGCGCCTTGCACGAGATCAGCGATTGGTGAGATGATGTTTCGGCCACACGGCCCGTACCGAACACGGCCTGGAGCCGTTACAGAATCTCGTGATTCCACTGAATTCAAGGGAGACTCCCATGTTACACCGTTTGCTGACCGGAATCGTGCTCGGTTCGGCAGTTTCATTCAGCGCCTTTGCGCAGGATCTGCCGAAGTCACACTTCAAGGTGATCGGCCTTAACAGCCCGACCGTCGTGTCGTTCCTCGACGAAGTGCCGTTTTGGCGCGAGACGCTCCCCAAGGCGTCGGCGGGCGCAATCACGGCGGACATCACGCCGCTCGATCAAATGGGCATCGACGACAAGACGATGCTGCGGTTGCTGCGTCTAGGCGTCATGGACTTCGCGGGCATGGATATCTCGAAGATGGCCGGCGACGATCCCCGCTTCGAAGGGTGCGATCTCGCCGGGATCACGCTCGATCCCGACAAGGCGCGTGCCGCGTGCAACGCCTACCGTGAGGTGATCGACCGGCAGATGCAAAAGAACTGGAATGCGAAGCTGCTGGCGTTCGGAGGCAACCCGCCTCAAGTGTTCTGGTGCCGCGCCGTGGTCGGAGGGCTCGCCGACCTGAAGGGCAAGAAGATCCGCGTCTTCAACAATACGATGCGCGATTTCCTCAACGGCGTCGGCGCGACGGCGGTAAGCATGGCTTTCGCCGAGGTGGTTCCCGCGCTCAACAATGGCGTCGTGGACTGCGGCGTTACCGGTAGCCTCTCGGGCAATACGGCGGGTTGGCCCGAGGTGACGAAGTCGCTCTACCCGATGTCGCTCGGTTGGAGCATCAACGTCATGGCTGTGAATCTCAACACATGGCAGCGACTGGACGCCAGGACGCAGGATTTCATTCAGAAGCAGATCAAGGCCTACGAAGACAAGATGTGGGTGACGCTCAAGAAGGCGACGCTCGAGGCTGACAACTGCAACACCAGCAAACAGCCCTGCACGATGGGCAAGCCTGCGAACATCACGATCGTGCCGGTGAAGCCGGCCGAGGCCGAGCAGCACAAGAAACTGGTCGAAGGCGCGGTGCTCGCAGGCTGGGCAAAGCGCTGCGGCGCCGAGTGCGCAAGGGAGTGGAACAACACGGTTGGCAAGACTTTGGGCCTGCAGGCGCCGGCGAACTGACTTGCAGAGGACAACCTCACCGCGACGGTGAGGGCTCTGGTTCGGGTCCTTCGTAGCTCCAGGTTGGGCAGGGAGGGGCAACCAACATGGAAGCGGTAATGCAAGGCGCCCGCCGCGTGGCGCATTGGGGCCTGTGGTTGGGCGGCGTGCTGGTATTGCTCGCGGCAATACTCATCGGTATTGACGTCGTGATGCGCAAGTTCTTCAGCACCTCGATTGGCGGCGCCGATGAACTTGCGGGTTACGCGTTGGCGCTCGGTACGGCCTGGGCGCTCGCCGCCGCGCTGGTTGAGCGCGCTCACATCCGCATCGACTCCCTGTACGTGCTGTTTCCGCACTGGCTCCGATTCGTTCTCGATATTGCGGGCCTGGTGCTGTTCGTTGCGTTCTTCGGACTGATCGCCTGGCATGGATGGAGCGTGGTCGCGCAATCCTGGACGGCGGGGTCGCGCAGTCAGTCGGCGCTGCAGACGCCAACCGTGATCCCGCAGTTCATCTGGCTTCTCGGCCTGGTCGTCTTCGTCGCCATCGGCATCTTGCTGCTGGTGCATGCCGTGGTGCTCGCTGCGCGCGGTCAACATGCGGCGGTTGCGAAGGTGATCAGCACGCGCTCCGCGGAGGAAGAAGTCGAAGACGAAATCCGCGATCTCAAAGAGCGGAGTTCGCGCGAGGGCGATCGTTGATGGTTTGGACCGCGCTGGCGATTCTCATCGTTCTGCTTGCGCTTGCCATCCCGGTCTCCGCCGGACTCGGCTTTCTCGGTCTTGCGCTTTCGCAGATCTATTCCAAGTTGCCTTTGACGCTCGCAATCGGGGAGGTATCGTGGGCGACATCGAACAATTTCCTGCTCGTTGCGATCCCTTTTTTCGTGCTGCTTGGCGAGGTGTTACTCCGCTCCGGCATGGCGGAGCGCATGTACAACGCGCTCGTGCTTTGGATGCCGTGGTTGCCGGGCGGACTCATGCATTCGAATATCGCCGCGTGCGCGATGTTCGCGGCGACTTCGGGCTCGAGCGTCGCTACCGCCGCGACCATTGGCACGGTGGCGATGGGAGAGATCGACAAGCATGGTTACTCCGAGCGTCTCTTCCTCGGCACAATCGCCGCGGGAGGAACTCTCGGCATCCTGATTCCTCCGTCGATCAACATGATCGTGTACGGCGTGCTGACCGACTCCTCCATACCCAAGCTGTATCTCGCCGGCATCGTTCCCGGATTGATTCTCGCAGGTCTTTTCAGTCTGACCGTGCTCGTTTTCTGCATCGCCCGACCGGAGCTGGGAGGCAAACGCACGACGGCAACTTGGGATCAACGCCTGCGCGCGCTCCCCGATCTCATTCCGCCGCTCGTGATCTTTCTTGCCGTCATCGGCTCGATCTACGCAGGATGGGCGACCGCGACCGAGTCGGCCGCGCTCGGCGTGATCGCGGCGCTCGGCGTCGTCGCATGGAACCGGCGGCTCACGGTGCGTATGCTGCTGCACGCATTCGAAGGCACGATGCGCACGACCGCGATGATCATGGCGATCCTGATCGCGGCCTATTTCCTCAACTTCGTCATCACCTCGATCGGTCTCACCGGCCAGGTGAACAGATTCATCACCGATCTCGGCCTGACATCGACGCAACTCCTCGTCGCCGTGGTCATCTTCTACCTGATCCTCGGGTGCTTCATGGAAACCCTCTCCATGATGGTCGCGACGGTGCCGATCATCGCGCCCATCATGGTCAAGGCGGGGTTCGATCCGATCTGGTTCGGCGTCCTGATCGTGATCCTGATGGAGACGGCGATGATCACGCCGCCCGTCGGCATCAATCTTTACGTGGTGCAGGGCCTGCGCAAGCGGGGGAAAATCGACGACGTGATCATCGGCGCGTCGCCGTTCGTCGTGACGATGATCGTGATGATCGTGATCCTGTCGATCTGGCCGATGCTCGCGCTGTGGCTGCCGCAGACCGCGGCGAATTAGCGCCGGAGAGCTCGATTACGATATTGCTGCCCGCATCGAGGCTTGCTTGCGCGCCCGGCGGAACGACGCAGGTCGCGTCGTACTCTTCGATGATCAACGGGCCGACGCGCGGGCCTGGTGAAAGATCCGAGCGCCTCAGGATCGGTGTCTCCAGCCACCCGTGCGCTGACCCGAAGTAGGCCTGGCGAGGCGGCGGTGGCGCAGGCTCCGGCCGGGTCGAGCGCACTAGCTCGGGAACTCCGGCACCCTCGCGCAGACCTTGACCCACGACTTGGACCGATACCAGCTCGACCGGCTCCTCGGGGCCGGCACGGTGGCCGTAGGTCTTTTCGTGCTCCTGGCCGAATGCTTCTTCGAGGTACTCGACCATCTTCCGGTCGATTTTTCCCTCGGGCATGGCCACCGACAACTCATAGCTTTGCCCGTGATAGTGCAGCGCGGCCGAGCGGCGCAGACGCGCGCGCGCGCCAGTGAACCCCTCTAGCGCGAGTTGTCTCATTGCCTGATCGGCGAGCGCGTCCCAAACGCCTTGAACTTCGCCCAGGTTGGCTCCGCGCAGCAGGCGCCGCAACGTGCGCGAGTAGTGATGCTCGACATCCGCGTAGAGCAGCCCGAACGAAGAGAACAGGCCGGCCGAAGGCGGCACCACCACGCGGCTCATGCCGAGCGCACTTGCCATGCCGCAAGCGAACAGCGGTCCGTTGCCACCGAATGCGAACAGCGCAAACTCGCGCGGATCGCGTCCACGCTCGGTCGACACCGCCTTGATGCCGCGGATCATGTTCGACGCCGCGATCTGGTGCGCGCCATACGCCGCGTGCTCGATCGTCATGCCGAGGGATTTTGCGATCGTCTCAGCGAATACGCTCCGCGCCTTTCCGGCGTTCAGCTTCAGCGCGCCGCCGACGAGATGCATCGGGTTGATGTAGCCGAGCAACACATTGGCGTCGGTGACGGTGGGTACAGTGCCACCCATGTTGTAGCAGACGGGACCGGGAAGGGCGCCCGCGCTTTCGGGACCGATCTGCAACGAGCCGCCACGGTCGATCCAGACCTGAGAGCCACCGCCCGCGCCCACCTCGGCGAGATCGATTGCCGGAACCTTGAGCGTATAGCCCGCGCCCGTGAGCAGCCGCGAGCCGATCATGATGCCCGCGCCCACCGAGTACTCGTGCGTGCGCGCCACCTCGCCATCCTCGACCATCGCGGCTTTCGCGGTCGTGCCGCCCATGTCGAAGGTGATGATCTTTGGCAGTTTCTTGGCGCGCGCGAGTGCCTGCGCTCCCACGACACCGCCGGCCGGACCCGACTCAATAATGTTCATCGGCCGTTCAGCGGCAGCAGTATCCGTGGTGAGACCGCCGTTCGACTGCATCAGCAGCAGGCGCGCCGGAATGCCCGCATCGTCGAGCCCTTTGCGCAGCGCTCGCAGATAACCCGCGACGATCGGCATCACGTAAGCGTTCACCACCGTGGTCGAGGTTCGCTCGTACTCCTTGATCTCCGGCAGCACCTCGCACGAGATGCTCAGCGGCATATTCGGTGCCTTCTTGCGGATGATCTCCTTGATCGTCAGCTCGTGCATCGGGTTGGTAAACGAATTGAGCAGACACACGGCGATCGTCTCGACCTTCTCGGCCAGCAATGCGTCAACTTGCTGCTCGGCGTCCCTGGGATCGAGCGCGCGCTCGACTTTCCCGAAGGCGTCGATACGCTCATCGACAAACTTTCGCAGGTAGCGCTCGACCAATGGCTGCGGCTTCGTCCATGCCATGTCGTAGAGCCGCGGCATGCGCAGCGTGCGAATTTCGAGCACATCGCGAAAGCCCTTCGTGGTGATCAGGCCGACGCGCGCGCCCTTGTGCTCGAGGATCGCGTTCGCCGCGACGGTTGTGCCGTGGCGAATCTCCTCGATCGCCCGGCCGTCGAGGCCGCTTTCCTGGAACACCTCGGCGAGGCCTTTGACGATCGCTTGCGCATAGTTGTCGACGCTCGAAGAGATCTTCTTGGTATGTATCGCGCCATCGGAGCCCAGCAGCACGATATCGGTGAATGTGCCGCCGATGTCGACGCCGACGCGGTAAGTGGTCACGACACTCGGTCCACTGCCCGCGCAGAAGGCAATGGATCATGCCATTGCACCTTCGGCACCTCGCGCCAACCGCGCGCCGCCCGAATCGCCGCACGCTGTTTCGTCGTGGCCGCGGCGTCGACCACCCAGCGCCTGGTGTCGACGACCACGCCATAATCAACTTGAGCCTTCGCCGCAGAAAGCAGCTCGTTGCGCACGTCCTTGAGCACGGCGGCAGGATCACGCTCAAGTGGATCGCCCCAGCCTCCGGCGCCGGCGAGCACATGCCGGAACACGTCACCCTGCTTGATGTTGATCGTGAACTTGCCGGGGAGCACACGATTCTCGCCATCCGGATTCAGGTAGTTCTCGGACGGCTGACCGGGGCTTCCACCATAAAGGCCGAACGGACGATGATCGCGGCGGTCCGAACGCACCTGCAACACGCCTTCGGTTTCGTTGAAACGGTAGTCGCGCCGGAACGGCACGCCGCCGCGGTATTTGCCTGCGCCTGCCTTGTCCGCGACGAACTCGTAGGCAAGCAGCGAAATCGGATGTTCGGCCTCCGTCACCTCGATCGAGTGCGAAGCCATGTTGGCGAACATGTGCGAGTTGCCATCGAGCCCGTCGGCCCATGGGCGCGCACCCCATGCGCCGCAGGTGAAGTCGACGTAGACAAACGGCTTGCGGTCCGCGTAGTAGCCGCCGATCGAAACACCGGTGTTGCCGCCGTCGCCTGCCGCCTTGACTTTAGCGGGCAGCATCATCGCCAGCGCGCCGAACATGCAATCGACCATGCGAAAGCCGGTGAGTCCGCGCGCGGCGCACGCCGCCGGCAGCACTCCATTGCCGACAGTACCGGGTGGACAGATCACCTCAATCGCGCGAAACACGCCCTCATTGTTCGGGATGCCCGGCGGCAGCACCGAGCGCACGCCGGTGTACGACGCTGCTTTGGTAAAAGACAGCGTGTTATTGATTGCGCCGCGCACCTGCGCTGACGTGCCGGTCCAGTCGACGACCATGTGGCCGCCTTTCTTTCTTATCGTCACGAACAGCCGGATGGGCTTGCCGTAATCGATACCGTCGTCGTCGATCCAGTCCTCGAAGCTCCATTCGCCATCGGGCAGAGTCTCCAGTGCCGAGCGCGTCAATCGCTCCGCGTAGTCGATGATCTCCCGCAGGAAGAACCTGGTGTCTTCCGGTCCGTATTTCGCGACCAGCTCGGAGAACTGTTTCTCGGCGATATAACAGGCCGCGAGCTGCGCCCGTAGATCGCCGAACACCTGCACGGGCAGGCGGACGTTCTTCTCGATGATCGTCATCAGCGTCTTGTTGAGCGTGCCCGCCTCGTAGAGTTTGAGTGGCGCGATGCGCAGCCCCTCGGCATAGATCTCAGTGGAGTCGGAGGCGTTCGAGCCGGCGACGCGGCCGCCGACGTCGCTGTGATGGCACACCGTGGCCGCGAACGCGATGCGCTCGCCCGCGTGATACAGCGGCTTGAAGACAAAGATGTCGGGCAGATGCATGCCGCCATCGAACGGGTCGTTCATGATGAACACGTCGCCCGGCTGCATGTCATCCCGATAGTGACGCATGACGGCTTCGAGCGCAGTGGGCACCGAGCCGAGATGCCCGGGCAGCGTGAGCCCTTGCGCGGCGAGCTTGCCGTCCGCGTCGGCGAAGCCGGTAGAGTAGTCCATGTTGTCCTTCAGCACGCCCGAGTAGGTCGTGCGGAACACGGTGAGCGCCATCTCGTCGGCAATCGAAAAGATCGCGTTCTTGAACAGCTCGAAGGCAATAGGATCGCGGGTGTCGGACATCGCTCGTGCTTTCCGTGTATCGACCTGGGCGAGTATATAATGACTGCGGCGGCTCAGGAACCGTTCGGTCTAACGGCTGGTGGGTCGATTTCCAGTTTGCCCATCGCGTATCGGAAAACCCGTGCCCTACGTTGAGCTTGCCTCCGACCTGAAACTTTTTTACGAGATCGACGATAACACCGATCCGTGGACACGGCCGCAGACCGTTCTTTTCGTCCATGGTTTCGCCGAGACCACCGCAGCTTGGCGCGCGTGGGTGCCGCACTTCTCCCGCCGCTACCGCGTCGTTCGAATCGACCAACGCGGCTTTGGACTATCGGGCCCGGTGCCGAAGGATTTTCCGCTGACCACAGAGCTCTTCGTCGACGACCTCGTGCGCGTCATCAATCGTCTCGCCGGCGAGCCGGTGCATGTCGTGGGCGGCAAGAGCGGTGGCATCAGCGTCATGATGCTCGCCGCAACGCATCCCGACCTCGTCAAAACCATCACCGTCGCCTGCTCGCTGGTCGTGCCGCCCAAAGCCGCCGGGTGGATCGAGCACATGGAGCAGCACGGCATGCAAAGCTGGGCCAGGAAAACCATGCGTGACCGGATGGGCAGCCAAATGCCGGAACGCGGTATCGACTGGTGGACCAACATGATGGGCGCGACCGCAGTATCCACCGCGCACGCCTATCTGCGCTGGGTCGGCGCAATCGACATCAGGG
>JAHFRO010000080.1:0-3855 GCA_023266245.1 Betaproteobacteria bacterium
TCGAGACCAGCAGGGAAGTGGGCACGGCGGCAACGCCGCGCTCCGTGCTCAAGGCCGCAGGATGGCCGCGCGGCGCAGGCACCGTGGTGGTGGTAGGGCACCAGCCGACGCTGGGCCAGATCGCGGCGCTGGCACTGACCGGCAAGCCCGCGGACTGGAGCATCAAGAAAGGCGCGATCTGGTGGCTTGCGAGCCGCGAGCGTGATGAAACCGTGGTGCGCGCGGTGATCGCGCCCGACCTCGCGTAGCGGCTCGCGGCCCGAATGGGGGGAGGAACCATGTTCGAATCGGCGGAAATCGGACACAAGTTAGACAAGGCCACTTACCGCAGGGAGGAGCCGAAGCTCAGGGAAGCGCTGCTTGACGCCCAATACGATCTCGCGCAGTCCGCGCGCTTTCCGGTGCTGATCGTGATCGGCGGCGTGGATGGGGCCGGCAAAGGCGAGACCGTGAATCTCCTCAACGAGTGGATGGACCCGCGCCACATCCGCACCCATGCGTTTCCCGAACCATCGGACGAAGAGCGCGAGCGCCCACGCATGTGGCGCTACTGGCGGGCACTGCCTCCCAAAGGCAAGATCGGCATCCTGTTCGGCGCCTGGCACACTGATCCCATCGTCGAGCGCGTGTACGGCCGGATCAAGCGCGCCGGGCTCGACCAGGCGATCGACGAGATCCTGCGCTTCGAGAAGATGCTCGCCGACGAAGGCGTGCTGCTGCTGAAATTCTGGTTTCATCTGTCCAAGCGGCAGCAGAAAAAGCGGCTGCAGAGCCTCGAGAAGAACCCGGAGACGCGCTGGCGCGTGACGGAGGCGGACTGGGAGCGCTTCAGGCTCTACGACCGTTTCCGTAAGGTTTCGGAATATTTCCTGCGGCACACCTCGAGCGCCGAGGCGCCGTGGATCGTGGTCGAAGGCGCGGACGCGGAGTACCGCAGCCTCACGGTCGGCAAGATGCTGCTTGCCGCGCTGCGCGAGCGGCTCGACCAAAAGCCCGCACGCCAGCTCCCCGACAAAACCCCGCCGCTGCTGCCGGCGATCGACCGGCGTGACGTGCTGAAGGCGCTCACGCTTGATCAGCCGATGACCAGGGAGCGGTACCGAATGGAGCTCGAAAGGTGGCAGGGGCGGCTGAACCTCGCTTCGCGCCATCGGCGCTTCCGGAAGATCGCGGCGGTGATGGTGTTCGAAGGCAGCGACGCCGCCGGCAAGGGCGGCGCGATCCGGCGCGTCACCCAGGCGCTCGACGCGCGCCAGTACCAGGGTGTTTCGGTCGCCGCACCCACCGAGGAAGAGCGGGCGCAACCGTACCTGTGGCGGTTCTGGCGCCACATCCCGCGCCGCGGGTGCCTCGCCATCTTCGACCGGTCATGGTACGGCCGCGTGCTGGTGGAACGCGTGGAAGGCTTCTGCCCGGAAGCCGACTGGATGCGCGCCTACTCGGAGATCAACGATTTCGAGCAGCAGCTGGTCGAAAACGGCGTCGTGGTGCTCAAGTTCTGGCTCGCGATCAGCAAGGAGGAGCAGCTCGAACGCTTCCGCAGCCGCGAGAAGATCGCCTTCAAGCGTTTCAAGATTACCCCCGAGGACTGGCGCAACCGCAAGCAATGGGAGGCCTACGGGCGCGCGGTGTGCGACATGGTGGACCGCACCTCGACCGCTATCGCGCCGTGGACGCTGGTCGAGGCCAACAACAAGTATCACGCCCGCATCAAGGTCCTGAGAACGCTCACCCGCGCCATCGAGCGGGCGCTGAAGCGGGTCAAGAAATAGAGAGGAGAGAGGAGACAACCGCCGAGGCGCCAAGACTATAGTGTTAAGTTTTGAGTTTTGAGTGTTGAGTTAACGACAACCTCAAACCGAGCCTCAACTTAACACTCAGCACTTAAAACTCAACACTTTCTTTGCTCGGCGTCTCTGCGGTGAAATTCAGTCCTAGCTCGCCAGCGCGAGCTCCGCTCCGGACTCAATGTCGTCGAGCTCGGGGATCCTGAGCTCGAACCCCGCCCTGTCCCAGTCTCTCACTTCGTCGCGCAGCGCGGTCACGGTGAGCGGATTGCGCGCGAGCCAGTCGCGGTCGAGCGCGAGCCGGAGCTTCTTGCCCTGGCGCTTCACCTGCAGGGGGGGCAGCGACACGTCCGCCCGGCTGCGGTAGAACAGGGCGGCCAGCCGCAGCGCGAACACCCTGTTCCACTCCACGCCGTATTCTTCGATGCATTTCGCGACCTTGTTGAGCGAGCGGCGGTGACCCAGCACCAGCGTCGAGAGCCTGAGCTGCTCGTCGCGCGAGAATCCCGGCATGTCGGCGTGGGCGATGATGTAGGCCGAGTGTTTGTGGTAGCCGCTGTAGGCGACCGAAATCCCGATCTCGTGCAACTTGGCCGCCCACGCGATCTGGCGGGAAGCCGACTCGGCCGGCTCACCCGCATCGGCGGTGAGTTTGCGGTAGAGGGTGAAGGCGAGCGCCCCCACGCGGCGCGCCTGCAGTGCGTCCACGTGATAGCGCTGCATGAACTGGGCGACGGTGACGTCGCGCATGTCCTTGTGGTAAAAGCGCCCCAGCAGGTCGTAGAGCACGCCCTGACGCATCGCGCCGCTCGCCGCCACCATGGACTCGATGTCGAGCTCGGACAGCACGGCATTCAGGATGGCGAGACCCCCCGGGAAGACCGGCACGCGGTCGGGGCGCAGTCCCGCCAGCCCCACTTTGTCCATGTCACCGGCCTTGATGAGATGGGAGCGCAGCCGGTCGATGCCCACCGGGGTGATGTGCCCGTCATCGAAGCCGTTCAGCTGCATGACATCGGCGAGCGCGCGCACCGTGCCGGAGGAACCCACCGCCTGCTGCCAGTTGCCGCGTGAGTATCCCGCCACGATCGGCTGCAGCTCGTTGCGCGCGGCAAGCTCGGCCTGCTTCATTGCGCTTTTGCTCACCATGCCTTCGGGGAAGAAGCGCAGGCTGTAGGAGACGCAGCCCATGAACAGGCTCTCCAGTTTCTGCGGCTTGTGCCCGGAGCCGACGATGAACTCGGTGGAGCCGCCGCCGATGTCCACCACCAGCCGCTTGTCCTTCGAGGCCGGCAGGTTGTGGGAGACCCCGAGATAGATGAGGCGCGCTTCCTCGCGCCCCGCCACCACCTCGATCGGGAAGCCGAGGGCGGCCTCGGCCTTTTTCAGGAACGCCGCAGCGTTTTTCGCCACCCGCAGCGTGTTGGTGCCGATGGCGCGCACCGCGTGCGGATCGAACTCGCGCAGACGCTCGCCGAAGCGCTTGAGGCAGGCAAGCGCCCGTTCCTGCGCGGCATCATCCAGGCGTTTGTCTTTGTTTAATCCCGCACCGAGCCGCACCGGCTCGCGCAGGGAGTCGAGGGGATAGATCTGATCGCCGACGACGCGGGCGACTTGGCAATGGAAACTGTTGGAACCGAGATCTACCGCCGCGAGTGTCGAGTAGTGCGTGATTTTTCGTTTACCTCGCGCTGCGTATCCGTTGCGAAGAAGTATAGGGAATTCCGCGCGCCGCCGCCATGGCCGCGCGCTAGGTCAGTGCTGGGTGAGCGCCTCGCGCTCGACCGTCTCCACGCCGGTGTGGCGCACGTCCTTGCCCTTGACCATGATGACAGTTTTGTGTCCTGACGGGCATCACCGGGCGAGGGTCTGCACGCCCTGTGCCGTGCCGAGCAGCAGCACGTCCGCTCCACGCCGCGCGAACAGCCCGTTGGTGACGACTCCGGCGATCTGGTTGAGCCGGGTTTCCAGTTCGACCGGCGCGGTGATCGAAAGATTGCGCACGTCGAGGATGGCGTTGCCGTTGTCGGTGACGAAGTTCCGGCGCCACTCAGGGCTGCCGCCGAGC
>JAHFRO010000080.1:3955-10021 GCA_023266245.1 Betaproteobacteria bacterium
GATCTGGTTGAGCCGGGTTTCCAGTTCGACCGGCGCGGTGATCGAAAGATTGCGCACGTCGAGGATGGCGTTGCCGTTGTCGGTGACGAAGTTCCGGCGCCACTCAGGGCTGCCGCCGAGCTTGGTGAGCTCGCGCGCGACGTACGAGCGCGCCATCGGGATCACCTCCACCGGCAGCGGAAACTTGCCGAGCACGTCAACGAGCTTCGACTGGTCCGCGATGCACACGAACTTGCGCGCGACGGCGGTCACGATCTTCTCGCGCGTCAACGCCCCGCCGCCGCCCTTGATCATGGCGAGATGGCGCGTCACCTCGTCGGCGCCGTCCACGTACACCGGCAGCTCGTCCACGCCGTTCAGATCGAACACCGGTATGCCGAGCTCCTTGAGGCGCCCGGCGGTCGCCTCCGAGCTCGCCACCGCGCCTTTGATGCGGTGCTTGATCCTGCCGAGCTCCGTGATGAAGAAGTTGGCAGTCGAGCCGCTGCCGACGCCGACCACGCAGTCGTCCGGCACGTAGGCGATCGCGGCCCTGGCCGCGGCTTGTTTCATCTCGTCCTGGGTCATCGAAAAGCGGTGAACGGTGAACGGTGAATAGTGAACGGATAGAACCGCGATTCACGAACCGTGAATGCTTCGCAGACTATACCATTTCCTGTTTCTTATTCCTCATTTCCTCGGGCCGCGAATGGCTGAAAATGCTCAATCCTGCTACCCTGAACGCCCCTTGATACCGAAGCCATGAAGAAGAACGACTACCTCGAACGCATCCTGAGCGCCCGCGTCTACGATGTCGCGATCGAGACGCCGCTAGAACCCGCGCCCAATCTCTCCGCGCGCATCCACAACCGGCTGCTTTTGAAGCGCGAGGACATGCAGCCGGTGTTCTCGTTCAAGCTGCGCGGGGCCTACAACAAGATGGCGAACCTGCCCGCGGCGGCGTTGAAGCGCGGGGTGATTGCGGCCTCCGCCGGCAATCACGCCCAGGGCGTGGCGCTGGCGGCGCAAAAGCTCGGTTGCGCGGCTACCATCGTGATGCCGGTCACCACCCCGCACATCAAGGTCGCGGCGGTCAAGGCGCGCGGCGCCCGCGTGGTCCTCTACGGCGATTCCTATGATGAAGCCTGCGCGCACGCGCGCCAGCTCGAGCGCCGGCTGCGGCTCACCTTCGTCCATCCCTACGACGATCCGGACGTGATCGCCGGGCAGGGCACGATAGCCATGGAGATCCTGCGCCAGTACGCGAAACCGATACACGCGATCTTCGTCGCGATCGGCGGCGGGGGCTTGATTGCGGGAGTAGCCGCGTACGTGAAACGCCTGCGGCCCGAGATCAGGATCATCGGCGTGGAACCGGAGGACGCCGATGCCATGTATCGATCGCTGAAGAGCGGACGGCGCGTCAAGCTCGCCCAGGTGGGGCTGTTCGCCGACGGGGTGGCGGTGAAGCAGGTCGGGCGGGAGACCTTCCGCCTGTGCCGCGAGTTCGTGGACGACGTCGTGCGGGTTGACACCGACGCGATCTGCGCCGCGATCAAGGACGTGTTCGAGGATACGCGCGCGGTGCTCGAGCCTGCCGGAGGGCTGGCGATCGCGGGGGCCAAGGCCTACGTCGAGCGCACGGGCATCCGCGGCAAGACGCTGGTGGCGATCGCGTGCGGGGCCAACATGAATTTCGACCGGCTGCGCTTCGTCGCCGAGGAGGCGGAGCTCGGCGAGAAGCGCGAAGCGATCCTCGCCGTCACCATACCCGAGCGTCCCGGCAGCTTCCGCGAGTTCTGCTCGCTGATCGGCGCGCGCAACATCACCGAGTTCAACTACCGTTACGCCGACCCCAGGCAGGCCCACGTCTTCGTCGGCATCCAGGTCCACGATCGCAAGGAAACCGACAAGCTAATCCGCATGCTGCGCCGCAAGGGGCTCAAGACGCTCGATTTCAGCGACAACGAGCTCGCGAAGCTCCACATCAGGCACACCGTGGGCGGGCACGCGCCCACGGTGGACAACGAGATCCTCTACCGCTTCGAGTTCCCGGAACGCCCCGGAGCGCTCATGAAATTTCTCACCGCCATGAGCCGCGGCTGGAACATCAGCCTGTTCCACTACCGCAACCACGGCGCCGATTACGGGCGGGTGCTGGTGGGCATGCAGGTGCCGCCGCAGGACCAGAAGAAATTCCGCGCCTTCCTCGCCAAGGTCGGCTACCCTTGTCGGGAAGAAACCCGCAACCCGGCCTACAAACTCTTCCTGGGTTGACCGCGAGCCGGGCCGCGCGCGTCAACAGCCCGCCCGCCCGGGCGTTCTAGGACATGCGGAACGCTCGAAAAACCGGCTAGAATTAACGCGGTAAGTCACAAATCTCGCGTCGGACATGAGTAAGCGATTGGGTTGGCTCCTGGTCATCCTCGCGGCGGCTGCGCAAGCGGCGAGCCCGGACGATGATTTTCTTGCCGCGCGCGAGGCGTTCCATGTCGGAAACAGCGCCAAGCTCGAGGGCTACGCCAAGCGGCTCGAGGGCCATCTGCTCAAGCCGTATGTGACATACTGGCAGCTCAAGCTGCGGCTGGAAGAAGCGGGCGTTGAAGAAGTGCGCGCCTTCCTCGCCGCCCACCGCGACGGCCCGCTCGCGGAACAGCTGCGTAACGACTGGCTCATGCTGCTCGGCAAGAACCAGCAGTGGGAGCTGTTCGAGCAGGAGCTGCCGCTGCTCGTCGGCGACGACATCGAAGTCACCTGCTACGCGCTGCAGTCGCGCGCGCGGGCGAACCCGGGCGAAGCGCTGCGCGAAGCGCGGCCGCTGTGGTTTGTCACGCGTGACCTTCCCGAGAGCTGCGCGCCGCTGTTCAATGCGCTGGTCGGAAACAACCTGCTTTCCACCGATGACCTGTGGACGCGCATCCGACTGGCGCTCGAGGCCGGGCAGGTGAGCCTGGCACGGCGTGTGGCGGAGTATCTGCCGGCGGGGCAGGCACCGGAGGCGCGCCTGCTCCAGGTGATCGCGTCCAACCCCGCGGGGTACCTCGAGCGGCAGAATTTCAACTTAAAAAACCGCGCCGGGCGCGAGAGCGTGATGTTCGCGGCGCATCGGCTGGCGCGCACCTCCCCGCCGCAGGCCGCGCGCCATTGGATGAAGCTCGAGGATCGCTTCGCCCAAGAGGACCGCGCCTATGTGTGGGGGCTGATCGCCTATCTCGGCGCCATGCGCCACGACCCCGACGCGCTGGCGTGGTATGCGCGCGCGCGAGACCTGTCGGACCTGCAGCTCGCGTGGAAGGCGCGCGCCGCGCTGCGCGCCCGCAACTGGCATGAAGTGCTGGCGGCGATCGATGCCATGACCGAAATGGAGAGTTCCGAACCCGCGTGGCGCTACTGGAAGGCGCGGGCGCTGAAGGTACTGGGGCGCGCTGAAGAGGCGGAAGCGCTGCTCAAGCCGCTCGCGACCGAGTTCAATTTCTACGGCCAGCTCGCAGTGGAGGAGCTCGGCGGCAAGATCGCCACGCCGGACGCCGCCTACAAACCGGGCGTCGAGGACGTGCGCGCCATGAATCAGCTCAGCGGCATCCGGCGCGCGCTCGAGCTCTACCGGCTCAATCTGCGCGTGGAGGCGAACCGCGAGTGGTTGTGGGCGATCCGCGGCTTCGACGACAAGCAGCTGCTCACCGCGGCGGAAGTCGCGCGCCGCTACGAGATCTATGACCGCGCCATCAATACCGCCGACCGCACCGTGGAGCTGCACGATTTCGGCCTGCGCTATCTCGCGCCCTACCGCGACGTGCTCAAGACCCACGTCACCCAGCTGGAGCTCGACGAGGCGTGGGTCTACGGGCTGATCCGCCAGGAGAGCCGGTTCATCGCGGACGCGAGGTCTCGCGCCGGGGCGAGCGGCCTGATGCAGCTGATGCCGGGCACCGCGCGCTGGGTCGCAAAAAAAATCGGATTGAGGAACTGGCGCTGGTCGCATGTGAACGAGATCGACACCAATATCAGCCTCGGAACGCACTATCTGCGGCACGTGCTGGACACGCTCGACGGCCAGCCGGTGCTCGCATCCGCCGCCTACAACGCCGGACCCGCGCGCGCGCGCGCATGGCGCCCGGAGGCGACGATCGAAGGCGCGATTTATGCCGAGACCATCCCCTTGAACGAGACGCGCGACTACGTGAAGAAGGTGATGGCCAACGCGACTTACTATGCGCACGCCTTCGGCCAGCAGCTGCAATCGCTCAAGCAACGCCTGGGCGTGATCGGTCCGCGGAACCACGACAAGGAGCAGCCGCTTGGTGATATGCCGTAGGCGGTGAAGGATGAAGGATGAAGGATGAAGGATGAAGGGAGAAGAGTGAGGAGGAGGAGGGGGTAGGGTTGCCGCATGGAAATCAATGAAGTCTGCGTAATCGGGGGATCCGGCTTTGTTGGGAGGCATATTTGCCATCTGCTCGCGGCGGAGGGCTACCGGGTGCGGGTCGCCACGCGCGACCGCGAGCGCGCCAAGGAGCAGCTGATCCTGCTGCCGACGGTGGATGTCGAGAACGTGGACGTGCACGACCCGGCGCAGCTTTCCGCATTCGCGCGCGGCGCAGACGCGGTGATCAACCTGGTGGGCGTGCTGCACGACGGCCGCGGCGACAAAAGCTTACAGGCGGTGCACGTGGAGCTTGCGCGCAAGGCGGTGGCGGCGTGCCGTGAGTGCGGCATCGAGCGGCTGCTGCACATGAGCGCGCTGAACGCCGATCGCAATGGCCCCAGCCGTTACCTGCGCACCAAGGGGGAGGCCGAGAGCATCGTGCGCGCATCCGGGCTCGCGGTCACGCTGTTCCGCCCGTCGGTCATCTTCGGCCGCGAGGACACCTTCCTCAATCTGTTCGCGCGACTGCTCAGACTCGCGCCGGTGGTGGTGCTCGCGTGTCCGGATGCGCGCTTCCAGCCGGTATTCGTCGAGGACGTGGCGGCGGCGTTCGTGAAGAGCCTTGCGGATCCGGAGAGCATCGGCAAGAGCTACGACCTGTGCGGACCCAGGGTCTATCGGCTCCGCGAGCTGGTCGAGTTCGTCGGCGCGACGACCGGACGGCGACGGCCGGTCATCGGGCTGAACGATACGCTGTCCTACTGGCAGGCGTTCGCCATGGAATGGCTTCCGGTAAAACTGATGACGCGCGACAACTACTATTCGATGAAAGTGGACAGCGTGTGCAACTGTGAATTCCCGTTCGGCATCGCGCCCGCGGCGCTGGAAGCGGTGGCGCCCGGCTATCTTGCGCAGCAGACGCCGCGCTCGCGCTACCAGCGGATGCGCGGGCGGGCAGGGCGTGATCGTGACTGACCTCGGGCTCGTCATCGGCAACAAGAATTACTCCTCGTGGTCGATGCGCCCGTGGGTGGCCTTGCGCCAGGCGGGCATCCCGTTCGAGGAGGTCCAGCTGTGGTTCGACGACAACGGGCGCGCCCGGGGAGCGGAGCGTTATTCGCCGACGGGCCAGGTGCCGGTGTTGCTGGTGGAAGGCGCGCCCGTCTGGGATTCGCTCGCGATCTGCGAAACCGCGGCGGAGTTGTTTCCTGAGAAGCGCTTGTGGCCAAGCGATGCGAAGGCACGAGCGCTTGCACGCTCGGCCTGCTCCGAGATGCACTCGGGATTCCGCAGCCTGCGCGGCGCGATGCCCATGAACATCCGCGCTTTCCTCCCCGGCAAGGGCATGAGCGAGGCGGTCGGGCGCGACATCCGCCGCGTCGTAGCGTTGTGGGACGATTGCCGCAGGCGCTTCGGCGCCGGCAGCCCGTTGCTCTTCGGGCAGTTCACCGTGGCCGACGCCTATTTCGCGCCGGTCGTGATGCGGTTTCTCACCTACGCGGTCTCCCTGCCGTCGGCGGCGCAGGACTACGTCGAGGCGGTGCGCAACCTGCCCGCCGTCGCGGAGTGGATGGCCGCGGCGCGGCGCGAAACGGCGTTCGTCGCCGCCGACGAGCCCTACGCCGAGCGCAAGGGAGGCGGGAGGAGGGAGGCGTGAGGAGCGAAGGCAGAAGGCAGAAGGCGGAAGGCAGAAGGGAGACGCAGGGTTTCAGGTCATCCTT
>JAHFRO010000257.1 GCA_023266245.1 Betaproteobacteria bacterium
CCGCCACCAGCATTGATCTCGTGACGGTCGCCGCTCCGGGTGCCGACCTCGAAGCGGTGCGGCGGCTGTTCGTCGAATACGCGGAATCGCTCGGCATCAGCCTGTGCTTCCAGGGCTTCGACCAGGAGCTGGCGGCGCTGCCGGGCGACTACGCTCCGCCGCAGGGCTGCCTGCTGCTCGCGAAGGAGGGCGCTGAAGTGACCGGCTGCGTCGGCGTGCGCCCGATTGATGAGGTGACGTGCGAGATGAAGCGGCTCTACGTGCGCCCGCAGTTCCGCGGCACCGGTCTGGGGCGCAGGCTCGCCGAAACCGTGATCGCGCGGGCGCGCGACATGGGCTACCGCCGTATGTGCCTCGACACGCTGCCCGGCATGCAGGCGGCGCGGGGGCTGTATTTCTCTCTCGGCTTCACGGCCTGCGCGCCGTACTACGACAACACCTGCGCCGGCAGCGACTGCTTCGATCTCAAGCTGTAGTCACTGCAGCCCCGCACCGCGGGCCTTTTCTGCAACCTTGGCGTTGAACTTTCCGGCGTCGATCACGAAGCGCTCGTGCGTGCCTTCGGTGATCTTGTCCACGCCGTCGTGGGCGGTAATGAAGAAGGTGAGTTTTCTGCCTTCCACCTTGTCGAGCCGCACATCTACCGTCACCGTCATGCCCGGCGGAGTCGCGGCGAGGTGGGAAAAGTTGATGCTGGTGCCAACCGACTGCTCGCGCGGCCAGTCCAGGTGAGGTCGGATCGCCTCGATGCAGGTCCATTCCAGCAGCCCGACCATGAATCCGGTTGCCAGAACGTGCGGCATTTGCTGGAACGCCTCCGACTCGGGATAGAGGTGAGGCACCGTCTTGGTCGTCGGCACCTTGAACTTGAACTGGTAGGTCAGGCCGGGCTTGAGCGTGTCTTTCATGTAACGCGGTGAACGGTGAACGGTGAACCGTGAACGGCGAACCGGAAAGGCTTTGTCCCGTTTACCGTTTACCGATCACCGCTTACCGCTTCTAGCGGGGATGCTGGCGCCGATCGCCGTGCGGGGGCGGGGCGACCTTCATCACTTCGTCTATGGTGGTGAGCCCTGCGGCGATCTTCATTGCGCCGCTGAGTCTGAGCGGCTTCATCCCCTCCTTGTTGGCTTTTTCCCGCAATACGGCAAGGTCGGTCTCTGGGGTGATGGACTGTTTCAGCTCGTGCGTCAGTACCATGGTTTCGTAGATGCCGATGCGGCCCATGTATCCGGTCATGCGGCACTCGAGGCAGCCCTTGGCGAAGCAGGTCGTGCCCTTGGGCTTGGCCGCCTTCCACGGGGCGGTGAGGTGTTCCCACGCTGATTCCTCGAGCTCGTGTCGTTCCTTGCAATGCGGGCAAAGCGTGCGCAGCAACCGCTGTGCCATGACGCCGAGTATGGTTGACTGAAGGAGGTAAGAGGGGACCCCGATGTCGAGCAGTCGAGTGACGGCAGAGGGCGCGTCGTTGGTGTGCAGCGTGGAGAGCACGAGGTGACCCGTGAGCGCGGCCTGGATCGCCATCTCGGCGGTCTCGAGATCGCGAATCTCGCCCACCATGATGATGTCCGGGTCCTGGCGCATGAGCGTCCGGATGCCGCTCGCAAAATCCACTCCGATCCCGGCCTGCACCTGCATCTGGTTGAAAGCCGGCTCGACCATCTCGATCGGGTCTTCCACCGTGCAGACGTTGACTTCGGGCACCGCGAGTTGCTTCAGAGTGGAGTAAAGCGTCGTGGTCTTGCCCGAACCGGTGGGACCGGTCACGAGGATGATGCCGTGTGGATGGCTCACCATCCGGCCCCACTTGCGCTCATCCTCATCCGAGAAGCCGAGCTCCCTGTAATCCTTGACCAGGTTCTCGGGATTGAAGATCCGCATCACGAGCTTTTCGCCGAAGGCGGTCGGCATGGTGGAAAGCCGCAGCTCGACTTCGTCGCCGTCCGGTGTCACGGTCTTGAGGCGGCCGTCCTGCGGCCGGCGCTTATCCACCACGTCCATGCGGCCGAGCACCTTGATGCGGCTCGTCATCGCCGCCATCACCGGCGTCGGGATCTGGTAGACCTGGTGCAGGACCCCATCGATGCGGAAGCGCACGTTACTCACGTCGCGCCGTGGTTCGAGATGGATGTCGCTCGCGCGCTGTTCGAAGGCGTAGTTGAACAGCCAGTCGCAGATGTGGACGATGTGCTGGTCGTTGGCGTCGAGCTTGCCGCTCCTGCCGAGCTGCACCAGCTGCTCGAAGTTGGCGATCTCGCTGTAGGAGCCCTTGTCCTGCCCCGTCGCCCCCTTCACCGAGCGCGCGAGGTTGAAGAACTCGACGATGTAGCTCTGGATGTCGAGGGGGTTGGCGATGACGCGCTTGATGTCGAGCCGCAGCACCTGCTTGAGCGATTCCTCCCATTCGCGCACGTACGGCTCGCAGGTGGCGATCGTCGCCTCGCGCGTGTTCACGCCCACCGGCAGGATCCTGAAGCGCTCCGCGTAAGCGCTCGACATTACCTTGGTGACGGCCGCGAAATCGATCTTGAACGGGTCGATGTGCAGGTAGGGCAGGCCGCTCTTTTCCGCGAGCCACTGGGTGAGGGTTTCCAGGTTCAGCAGCTTCTTCGGCTGGCGCGGGTCTTTCCACTTCTGGTCGGCGACGACCACCAGCGGGTGTACGTCACCGCGCGCAAAGCGCCGGTCCTTGGCGAGCTGTTCGGCGACGTCCTTCGGTACCAGCCCGTCGGCGACCAGGTCGGCGAGCAATTGAGCAAGCTCTAGCCGGTGTTCGGCCTGCTGTTGCACAGCTTTAACGGTGGACATCGCTAGGGCATCCTCAACTCGCGGGAACTATAATTGAAACAAGTTAAACTTTCAATGGCTTATGAAAAACACTTGAAACAGATTCTAAGTGCGTAAACCGGCTACTCATGTTACGCGAAATCATGCTACGACAGTGCAAAAAAGGAGTGTGACGCACGCGGCGGCCCAGTACGCTGCGCGGCATCGTGGAGGGGCTGTGGCAGGCGCGGGGCCGGCAGAGCAACGTTTCAAGCTTGGACGGCTGTTCTTGAGGCCACGCGCGCCGTGCCGCGCGGATGAGCCGCTATAATCGCGCCTTCGTAGTCCAACCGCAGGGAGTAGACGATGAAGCGCATGACAGTGGCTGTCTGCGCGGCGGCGTTGTTATTCGGATTGGCAACGCGGACGGTTGCCTCGGCGGACGAGTTGGCGGCGCCGGTCAAGGTGTTCGAGGCAGGGGAGCTGACACTCGGCGGCTATACGGTGGTCAAGCGGATATGGGTGGACACGTGGCGCTCCGCGTTCTGGATTTCGACCCATGACAACGCGGGCGCGGCGATTGCGGCGCTCACCGCCGAAACGGCCGGCCTCGGCGCCGACGGCGTGGTCAATCTGCACTGCCTCAACGACGCCGGCGGCCGGGGCGGCGGCTACTTCTGTTACGGC
>JAHFRO010000258.1 GCA_023266245.1 Betaproteobacteria bacterium
GCCGCCCGTTCTCCACCGCCGGATAGCAGCCGATGCATTTCTCGGAAACCCGGGTGAACGGGTTGAAATAGACTTTCTTGTAGGGACAGCCCTTCACGCACTCGCGGTAGCCGCGGCAGCGCTGCTGGTCGAGCAACACGATGCCGTCTTCCGGCCGCTTGTAGATCGACTGGCGCGGACAGGCGCCGAGGCACGCCGCGTAGGTGCAGTGGTTGCAGATGCGGGCGAGGTAGAACATCCACTGCATATGGGGAAGCTGCAGGAACGCCCCCTGCGCCATGAGCCCCGTCGAGTCGTCCTCGCCCACGTTCGGGTGCGCGTAGTCGAGATCGTCGGGAAGGTAACCCAGGACGCGCTCGCCTTCGGGCGCGGCTTCGAACAGCGTTTTCCCCTTGTAGATCGGGCTGACCATGTCCTGCACGCCGAGCTTCGAGAGGATGTTCACGTCCCAGCCGAGCGGATAGTAGCCGTAGGGCTTGGTCTCGACGTTGTTCCAGAACATCGCCTCCTGCCCGCGTCCCGCGGTCCACGTGGTCTTGCACGCCACGGTGCAGGTCTGGCAGGCGATGCACTTGTTGATGTCGAAGATCATGGCGAACTGCTTCTGCGGCCGCACGCCCTCATACGGGTACTCCATCTCGCGGCCGATCTGCCAGTTGTAAACTTTCGGCATTTCAAAATTCCTTCTCTGTGTCCTCTGCGCCTTTGTGGTTCATTTACGCCTTACTGAGCTTCACGAAGCCGCCGCCCAGATACTGTTTCATGGCATCGCTCTCGGCTGCGGGCCTCAAGCCCAGGGTCACCGGCCGCCATAGGCCCTTGCCGCCGATGCCGCCGTCCTCCGCCTTGGTGAACTTGGCGATCGATTCACGCGGCGCGCTGGTGACGCAGTGCACGTCGACGTTGAAGCCCTTGGTGACCTCGTTGCTCCAGCTCTTGCGCGTGATGAGCGTGTGGGTCTGGTGCGTGGGCTTGAGCGAGGAGCGGGTGAGGCTCTGGTGTCCGCCGTAGCGGAACAGCGCCTGGTACTGCGTCACCGGGTTTTTGGCCGCGCCGTCCTCCCTCGTCTCGTGACCCTTTACCGAACCCGGCGTTGCCATGTAGCCGTTGAACCACATGCGGGTGATGCTTTGCGGCGTTCCCGGATAGTAGCGGGCGCGGGCCATGAGGCGCGCCACCTTGTACTCGTCGCGGCGCGCGGGATCGTTCCAGCCGCGGAACGGCAGGTCGTTCGGATCGCCGTCGATCCAGACGTAGTCCCCGTCGTTGATGCCGAGCTTCTTTCCGTCCAGCGGATTGATGTCCACGTACATCTCGCCGGACGAGGGGCTGCGCTTGTCGCGGCGGTACATGTCGCCGAACGGCCCGAACAGCGCCGCCATGAAGTCGGTGTCGATCGGCATCGTGTGTGCGCCGTGCCGGTACTTGGGCGTGTGAAAGACGTAGGTGTATCCCCGGTCCCGCAACGGATGGCTCGATTTGAGGAGCGCTTCCGAGTCATACGTCGTGTTGCGCATCTGCCGCGTGATGTAGCCGCGGTCATCGGGCGCGATGCCCCAGTCCGCGGGCAGCTTGGGGCGAATCGCCGGGTGGGGAGCGGCGACGATCGCGCACGGGTCGTAGAAGGTCGCCTCGGAGGGCTCGCGGTGCACGATCAAGTTTTCCCCCGCTTCGATGAACTCGGGCTCGGGCCGGTAGAACTCGAGGCGTCCGGTCTTGGTGTACCAGGGCTTGGATTCCTGCACCTGCTCGTAGCTGTTGATGCGCGGATAGGTCCGCGTGTTCATGAGCGAAGGAATGCCGCGCTTGCCGCGCTCCTCGATGTCCTCGAAGCGATAGCCCTTGAGCGGAGTGGAGGCGTCGATGATGCGCTGCAGGTAAACCTCGGGCCGGTTCTCCGCGATGAACTGCCACATCTGCTCGAAGCGCTTGTCGCCGGTGAGCTTGGCCAGCTCGCGCGCCACCCCGAGGTAAGTCTCGATGTCGGCCGCGGTTGCGAAGACGCGCTTCGCGGGCGTGCGCGGGAACGGCTGCACGAACGGGTTGGTGTTGGAAGCGGTCATGTCCGGATACTTGAATTCCATCCACGAGTCCACGCCGTAGACGATATCGCTGAACTCGCATGAGCCCGTCCACCACCAGTCGTTGTAGACCACGAGCTCGGCGCGCGGCAGCGTGTTGAACGCCACGTCGTAGAAGCCCTTCTGGTTGCCGAGGCTCGAGTTGGAATTCACCTGCCAGATCGCCTTCGTGGGCGCGGGCAAGTGCGCGCCGGTGGTGATCTTCTTGTTGCCGGCTTTCATCACGCGCTCTCCGTTCGCCCAGTAATGCATTGACTCGTAGCGGAAGGTGGCGCGGGTCTTGACCGGCGCGGCGGGATCGAGCTGGGGATTGAAGGGATCTTCCAGCGTGTAGAGCGGCACGCCGGCAAACAGTGTGTTCTTGTAGTTGCCGGCGTAGCTGCCGACGTTTCCGCCGTGGCGCCCGAGACTGCCGGCGAGCGCCGCGACCAGGAAGATGGCGCGGTCCTTGTTGTCGTTGTTCCAGAACTGGTTGGGGCCCATGCCGCATGCGAACAGCGTCTTTCCGCCGCTTGCCGCGATGTCGCGCGCGAGGCTAATGGTCGCCTGCGGCGGCGCCCAGGTGATTTTCTGCACCTGCTCGGGCGTGATGTTTGCATCGAGGTACTGCTGGGTGAGATCGAACACCGGGCGTACTTGAATCTTCTTGCCATCCACCGTGGCGACTTCGAAAGTCCCGGTCAGGGCGGGGTCGATCCCGAGCTTGTCAAAGTGCTCGCCCATCTGGTCGTGACCGACGGCAGCGGGCCGCCCTTGCTTCGCGTCCCACACCACAAAGTCGGCGAATTCTTTCGCCAGGTACTCGGGGATTTGCACCCCGTTTTGCTGCGTGGTTGGCGGCGCGTACTGGCCCTTCGGCACCACGCGGGTCCAGTTCTTGAGCTCGGAGTCCTGGTGCCCGCTAAAGATATCGGACGCCTTGAGCCGCGCCAAGGTGTCCAGACGCACGAGCGATGGCAGGTCGGTGAAGCGCTTGACGAATTTCTCGTCGTAGAGCTTCTCGCTGATCATCACCTGCGCGACTCCCAGCGCGAACGCCGGATCCGTGCCGGGCCGGATCACGATCACGTCGTCGCATTTGTTCGCCGTCGCCGAATACTCCACCGTCACCGCGACCGTCTTCGCGCCTTTGAGGCGCGCCTCCGTCAGCCAGTGGCTGTCCGGCATCTTGGTCGTGATCCAGTTCATTCCCCAGGCGATGATGAGCTTGGCGTTTTCCGTGTCGTGCAGCTCGAAATCATTAGTCTGATCGCCGGTCACCATCGGATGTCCCGGGGGCAGATCGGTGTGGAACGAGTAGGAATCCCAGAAGCTGCCGCCCTTGGCCTCTTCCGGCGGCACGCCGCGCAGGTGATGATCGAGCA
>JAHFRO010000259.1 GCA_023266245.1 Betaproteobacteria bacterium
GACGCTGCCGGGCACCTACTTCCGCATTGACGCGCGCCCGGGCGTGCATCTGCTTTACGGCTTTGGCTACGACCAGGGCCGCCTGAAGATAGACACCCGCTCCGGAGAGCTGTATTTCGTATCGCTAAACGTGATCGCCGGCAACTCGCGCTTCGCGCCGATTAATCCGGAAGTCGGGAAGAAAGAAGTCATGCGCTGCTGCGAGCTGCTGGAGAACTGGGCGCCGGGCCAGCGCCCGCTGTTGCGGTAAACCCACGTGCCCTTGCCGACGGCGTCCGGCGAGTGCATGATATTCGGCAGCGTGGTGCGCAGGGAAGATGCGGCGAGGGTGCCGGCCAGACTTTGCACACCCCCTTCGGCACCGCGTCGGTCATCCGAATGTCAATCGAATCTCAATCAATGGAGCGAACCATGGCACGCAAACACATAGATTGCCGGGAATTCCCCAGCGAAATGAACTGCTCGCTCGCGCTTGTCGCCAACAGCGAGAACGAGTTGCTGGAGGCGGCAGTGCAGCACGCGGTCGCCGTGCACGGCCACAAGGACTCGCCGGAGTTCCGCAAGGAACTGCGCAAGCTGTTAAAGGACGGCAATCCCAAGCCTTGAGCACGGCGCCCGCGCCGCGCTCACCGGGCGCAATTCCGCCCGCGGGTGGCGCTTGCCTCGCCACCCAAAATCATTGATAATGCGCGCCTTTCGCTCGGAGACCCGCGGCATGGAGAGCGTATGAAACCGAAGATCCACCCCGAATACAGGACCATAACTGTCACCTGCAGCTGCGGCAACAACTGGGACACGCGCTCCACGCTGGGTCGCGACCTGCACGTGGAAGTGTGCTCGTCCTGCCACCCCTTCTACACCGGCAAGCAGAAGATCGTGGACACCGCGGGCCGCGTCGAGAAGTTCCGCCAGAAGTACGCGCGCAAAGGCGCAACCAAGCCCGCCGAGAAATCCACCGCGGCATAAGAGCCTCTAAGCACACCGCGCTCGCAAAAAAGGACAGCCTCGGCTGCCCTTTTTGTTTTCTCAGAGCGACACGCCGGAGAGCGCCAGCACGCCGAGCGCGGCGAGCACGACGGTCGCGATCTGCGTCTTGTCGCCGATCTCCGCAATCGCAACGACCAGCGTCGACACCAGAAAAGAACTAGCCATGACAGTCCTTGAGGGTCGGGCGGCGGTTCAACCACGGAGAACACAGAGGGTTGAAAGCCCAAAGCACCTTCTTTTTCTTGATTTGCATTCTCTGTGATCTCTGTGTCCTCTGTGGCTAATGCTTCTTGGGGTTGAATTCGTCTGCGTTCATCGGCGTTCATCGGCGGCTATATCGTCTACGCCGTCAGAAAGCGGCGACCGCGCCGTCGCTGCGCGGGTCCGCCCCGCCCTCGAGCACGCCGTTCGAGTGGCGCACGATGGCGCCGGCGTGGCCCATGGTCTCGTCGTAGTCCTGCAGTATCTCGATCTCGTGCCCGTAGCTGCCAAGCGTCGCCGGCACGACGGCGGGGAAGCGCGATTCGAGTTTGAGCATGTCGCTCGTCTCGCCCCAGTTGCGGCCGAGCAGCCAGCGCGGCGCGGCGACCGCGGATTGCGGGTCCATGCCGAAAACGGCGATGCGCGTGAACACCGCGCTCTGCGTCTGCGGCTGGCCGTCGCCGCCCATGGTCCCGTAGACGAGCGTCCGCCCGTCGCGGAACACCGCCAGTGCGGGGTTCAGCGTGTGGAACGGCTTGCGTCCGGGCTTCAGGAAATTGAGCGAGTTCTCGTCGAGCGAGAAGCTGCAGCCCCGGTTCTGCCAGTTGATGCCGGTCTGCTCCAGGACCACGCCGCTCCCGAACTCGTGGTAGAGGCTCTGGATCATGCTGACCGCGCGCCCGGCTCCGTCCACCACGCCCATCCAGACCGTATCCGACGGTCCTCCGCCCGCGCTCCACGGGGCAGCCCTGCCGCGGTCGATCTGAGCCGCGAGTTCATGCACGCGCACACGCGCGAGCAGGGCCTGGGCCCTGACCGTCATGTAGGCAGGGTCCGTGACGTAACGGTCGCGGATCGCAAAGGCGCGCTTGGCCGCTTCCACCGCCAGATGCACATAATCCGCGCTGTGCGGTCCGGTCCTGCCGACTTCGAGGGCGTCGAGCATGCCGAGGATGAGGAGCGACACCAGCCCTTGCGTGGGCGGCGGCAGGTTGTAGACGGTGCCGAGGGAATGCCCGAGCGCGAGCGGAGCCACGACCTTCGCCCGGTGGCGCCCCAGGTCCTTCAGCGTCAGCGGGCTTCCGACCGCCGCGAGATCGGCCGCGGTCGCCCGCGCCAGCCTGCCGTGGTAGAAATCGCCGAGTCCCGCGCGCGCGAGGCGCGTCAGCGTCGCCGCCACGCGCGGCTGCTTGAACAGGCTGCCCGCCGCCGGCGCCGCCCCGCCCGGAAGAAACGCCTCCCGGAAGCCGGGCTGCGACTCGAGCTCGCCGCGCTTTTTCGCCGTGTTCTCCGCCTGGCTGTTCGTGACGACGACGCCGTGCTCGGCATAGTGGATCGCGTCGGCGAGCAGGCGCTTCAGCGGAAGCCGCCCGCCCCACTTCCGCGAGAGCTTGAACGCGAGGTCCCAGCCCGAAATCGTGCCCGCCACCGTGTTCGCGGCAACACCCCCGCGAAACGGGATGCCCCTCGTAATGCCGCGCGCGGCGTACCACTCGCGGGTCGCTGCGCGCGCGGCGGCCCCGCAGGCGTCGATGCCCTGCGGCGCGCGGCGCGGAACGCGCATGAGCCAGAAGGAGTCGCCGCCGATCGAGTTCATGTGCGGATACACGACGGTGATCGTCGCGCCGGCCGCGATCATCGCTTCGAGCGCGTTGCCGCCCTCGCGCAGCACCTCAAGCGCGGATTGCGCGGCGAGAGCATGGGGTGCGACTGCCATGCCGCGCGTGCCGTGTATCGAATGGATCATGCCCGGATTCTACGCGATGCTCCGCGCGTGTTGAACGGCGGCGTACTCCGTCCGTTCGAACACGCGCAGATAAACCGGCACGAGCGATGCCGGTTTATCGTCACTTGGGCAGCCGGTCGCCGCGGACCTTACGAGCAATGCATAGTCCGCGCCGTTCTCCTCACCATCCAATTGCCTTCGGCAGCCACAGCCCGATCTGCGGGAAGAAGTACACCAGCACCACCCCGAGCACCTGCATGCTGACGAAGGGGATGATGCCGAGGTACATGTGGCGCGTGGTGATCTCGGGCGGCGCCACGCCGCGCAGGAAGAACAGCGCCCAGCCAAACGGCGGCGTCAGGAACGAGGTCTGCAGGTTCACGCAGATCAGCATCGCCAGCCACACCAGGTCCACGTTCTGCGCCACGAACACGGGCAGGAACAGCGGCACCGCGATGTAGCTGATCTCGATCCACTCGATGAAGAAGCCGAGCACGAAGATGATCAGCATCAGGAACCAGAT
>JAHFRO010000260.1 GCA_023266245.1 Betaproteobacteria bacterium
CATTTACTTTAACGGTGCTCGCGAACAAAAATCTGCGCACTCCGGCAGAAACCGCGTCGGCGGCGAGCTTGGTCGTTGCGTCGCGGTTTACACGCCGGAATTCGCCGAGGGGATCGACAGCACGGTTTCGCATCATGTGCACACGCGCGGCCAGATGGATAACGGCTACGCATCCGCCCAATAGCCCTTCCCAGTGCGTGGCAGGACCGATATCATGAACCTGCGCGACTTCCAGATCGGCCGGAGCATCGAGCGCATTGCGCAGCGCGTCGGCCTGAATGGGGCCGCGCACCGCCGCACGAACCCGCCAACCTCGTTTCAGCAACAGGCGGCATACAGAGCGCCCAGCAAAGCCGTTCGCCCCCGTGACTAGGACGTAATCCCTTGTGTCAACCAGGGTTGGCGGAGACATAAATCCGGAATACTATCAGACGGGCCAGGCCGTTTAGAGCCCTGGTTATTCGACGCGATGATTTCGCTAAGAATCCCCAAACTATGGACCGTTACCAATCGACCATCCTTGTTACCGGCGGCGCCGGGTTTATCGGCGCAAACTTCGTGCTCCAGTGGATTGCAGAGGTCGGGAAACCCGTCGTCAACCTGGACAAGCTCACTTACGCCGGCAACCTCGCGAATCTAGCGTCGGTCCGCAGCGATGCGAGGCACGTCTTCCTGCAAGGCGATATCGGCGATACGCCGGTTGTAGCGAAGCTGCTCGCGGAGTATCGCCCGTGTGCAGTGCTCAACTTCGCCGCCGAGAGCCATGTGGACCGTTCCATCCACAGCGCGGGCGAGTTCATCGAAACGAACCTGGTGGGAACGTTTCGGCTCCTTGAAGCCGTACGCCACTACTGGCAGACATTGCCTGCAGGCCACAAGGAGGCGTTCCGCTTTCTGCATGTGTCCACCGACGAGGTCTACGGCTCGCTCGGTCCCGCAGATCCAGCTTTCAGCGAACGCCATAACTACCAACCCAACAGTCCCTACTCCGCGTCCAAAGCCGGCTCGGATCATCTCGTTCGGGCGTGGCACCATACGTATGGCCTCCCGGTGCTCACCACCAACTGCTCGAACAATTACGGGCCGTTCCAGTTCCCGGAAAAGCTGATCTCGTTCATGATCCTCAACGCCATTCAGGGCAAGCCCCTGCCGGTGTACGGTGATGGGCAAAACGTCCGCGATTGGCTGTTCGTGACCGACCATTGCTCTGCGATCCGCACCGTGCTGGCGAGGGGCCTGCCGGGGGAGGTCTATAACATCGGCGGCAATTGCGAACGCACCAACATCGACGTCGTGCGCGCAATCTGCCGTACGTTGGACGATTTTCTGCCGGACTCGGCATACCGCCCGCACGAGAGACTCATCACCTTCGTCAAGGATCGGCCCGGTCATGACCGGCGTTACGCAATCGATACCTCGAAGATCAAGCGCGACCTCGGCTGGCAGCCAGCGGTGACTTTCGAGGAGGGGCTGCAGCAAACCATACGCTGGTACCTTGACAATGAAGAGTGGGTGAGCAACGTGCAAAGCGGCGAGTACCGGAATTGGCTCGCCGCCAACTATGCGCAAAGGCAGATGGTTACATGAAAGGCATCATTCTTGCCGGTGGTTCGGGAACCCGGCTCTACCCGGTGACCCAGGTCGTCTCCAAGCAGCTCCTGCCGATCTACGACAAGCCGATGATCTACTATCCGCTCACCACACTGATGCTGGCGGGGATTTGCGAAATCCTGATCATCTCGACGCCGCAGGACACCCCGCGCTTCGAGCAACTGCTGGGCGATGGCGCTCAGTGGGGCTTGCGCCTGGCGTATGCCTTGCAGCCTGCGCCGGGCGGGCTGGCACAGGCGTTCATCATCGGACGCAACTTCGTCGGTAGCGACTGCTCATGCCTCATCCTCGGCGACAACATCTTTTATGGCCACGACTTGGCATTGCAAGTCCAGCGCGCGGCCAAGAAGACCGCGGGCGCGACCGTGTTTGCCTACCCGGTGCACGACCCGGAGCGCTACGGCGTGGTCGAATTCGACGAAAACGGCCGCGCGATCAGTCTCGAAGAAAAACCCAGGCAGCCCAAATCGCGCTACGCGGTGACCGGGCTCTACTTCTACGACAATCAGGTACTCGACATCGCCGCGTCGCTCAAGCCCTCTGCGCGCGGCGAACTCGAGATCACCGATGTCAACCAACGCTACCTCGACCTGAACCAGCTCGACGTCGCCATGATGGGCCGCGGCTATGCGTGGCTCGATACAGGCACCCACGAGTCCCTGCTCGAAGCCTCGCAGTTCATCGAGACCATCGAGCGCCGCCAGGGGCTCAAAATCGCCTGCCCGGAAGAGATCGCCTTCCGCATGGGCTACATCACTGCCGACCAAGTGCGTGCCCTCGCGAATCCACTGGCGAAGAACAGCTACGGCCAGTACCTGCTGCGGCTGCTTTCCGAACGGGTCTTCACGTGAACGTTGTCCGTACCGCAATCCCCGACGTGCTCATCGTCGAGCCGAAGGTGTTCGGCGATCAACGCGGGTTTTTCTTCGAGAGCTACAACCGCCGCGCGCTCGAGCCACACGGCATTCCGGGCGAGTTCGTGCAGGACAACCATTCGCGCTCTGCGAAGAATGTGCTGCGCGGCCTCCATTATCAGATCAAGCAGCCGCAGGGCAAGCTGGTGCGCGTCGTGGCCGGCGCAGTGTTCGACGTGGCGGTCGACCTGCGCCGCTCATCGTCCACCTTCGGCAAATGGGTGGGCGAGACGCTCTCGGCCGACAACAAGCGCATGCTCTGGATTCCGCCGGGCTTCGCGCACGGCTTCCTGGTACTGTCGGAGTACGCCGAGTTTTTCTACAAGACAACCGATTACTGGGCGCCGGAGCACGCGCGCACGATCATCTGGAACGATCCCGATCTGGCCATCGCCTGGCCCATCAACGGCGCACCGATGCTGGCGGCGAAAGACGCCGTCGCGGGGCGGCTCGCCGAGGCGGAAGTTTTTGCTTGAACGAAACCCGAATCGATGCCGCGTTCGTCCCGGGCTGCCGGCGGTTCTCTGAGCGTGCGTAAACTTGGCGCAAGCTTGGACTGGCCTAATGCCGGCCGTGGTACACTTGAAAAATTTTTTTCCGGCACCACGTAGGTGGGTACGTTGGCCATGGCTCATATTTTCGAGATGCTGCGGCGTGGCAGCTAAATTCGGGCGCCGATAGGATCGTTATGCAAAACACTTTTTCCGCCCGCACCGAACTAGCCGCGGCACTGTGGTCGCTGCGGCGCACCTTTTTTATCACAGGCGGTTTCAGCTTCGTTATCAACATGGTGTTGTTGGTACCGGCGATCTACATGCTGCAAATCTACGACCGGGTGCTGATGAGCCGCAACGAATCCACCCTGTTGATGCTGACGCTGATCATGCTCGGTCTGTATGCGCTGATGGCG
>JAHFRO010000004.1 GCA_023266245.1 Betaproteobacteria bacterium
TGCGTGCGCAGCGGCAGCGCAACCGTATCCGTCCAAGCCGATCCGCATCATCATTCCGTTCCCGCCCGGCAACACGATCGACATCATGGCGCGACTGATCGGCCCGAAGATCACCGAGCGGCTCGGGCAAAACGTGATCGTGGACAATCGCGCCGGCGCCGCCGGACAGCTCGGCCTGGAGCTCGCCGCGCACGCCGCGCCGGACGGCTACACGCTCGTCGGCGGGCAGGGTGGCAATCTCGTCGTCATGCCGCATACTTACAAGAAAATCCCGTACGATCCGCTCAAGGATTTTGCGCCGATCGCATTGTCCACTACGAACTTCCTCGCGCTCGTCGTGAACCCGAACGTGCCGTTCAAATTGGTGAAGGACCTGGTTGCCTACGCCAAGGCCAACCCCGGCAAGCTCAGCTTCGCCTCGAACGGCGAGGGCGGCTTCCCGCATATGACGATCGAGCTGCTGCGCACCATGGGGGGCTTCACGTATCTGCACGTGCCGTACAAGGGCAGCGCGCAGATCGCGACCGAGCTGATTGGTGGGCAGGTCGACGCGGCGATCGACGGCTACACCGGAATGGAGCCGCACATTCGCTCGGGCCGGCTGCGCCTGCTCGGCATCACCAATCCGACGCGAGTGCCGCAGCTGCCCGACGTGCCTGCAATCGCGGAGACCCTGCCGGGCTACGACTCGCGCGGCTGGTTCGGTTTTCTCGCGCCGGCGGGCACGCCGCGCGAAATCGTGGCGTTGCTCAACCAGGAGATCAACCGCGCGATGGCTTTGCCGGACGTGAAGGATAAATTGAACACGGCCGGCCTGATCATCGTCACTGAGCCGCCGGAGTTTTTCGCCGAGACGATCAAAAGCGATTACGCGAAGTACGGCAAGCTGATCCGCGACATCGGCTTCCGGCCGCAGTAAAAAGTCGCGCGCGCCGAAAACTGGGCCCGGGTCGGTTTCCCCCGCCTGCCGCGGCCATAGTGCTACGATAGCTACGTGCCTGCATTCGCATCTTTCGTCATCTCGCCCAAGGGCGAACTCGTTCACCTGGCGCGCCTGGGCCGCTTTCTTGCGCCTTATCGCTGGCGCCTCGGCGGCGCGCTTGCCGCGCTCGTGGTCGCCGCGAGTTGCGTGCTCGCGCTCGGGCAGGGCTTGCGCAAAGTCATAGATGCCGGGTTCGGCAGCGGCGATCCGCACCTGCTGAATGCCGCGCTGGCCGCGGTGGTGGCGGTGTCCGTGGTGCTCGCGTGCGCAACCTGGGTGCGCTTCTACCTGATGATGAGCGTCGGCGAGCGCGTCATCGCCGATTTGCGCAAAGCCGTCTTCGGCCATGTGCTCACGCTCTCGCCCGCCTTCTTCGAGTCGGCCCGCACCGGCGAGATCGGCTCGCGTCTCACCAACGACAGCGAGCAGCTGCGGCAGGTGATCGGCTTCGGTTTCTCGATGTTCCTGCGCAACGCTTTGATGATGAGCGGCGCATTGGTGTTGCTGTTCGCCACCAGCCTCAAGCTCGCCGCGCTGATCGTGCTCGGCGTGCCGGCGACGCTGGTGCCGATACTGCTGATGGGCCGGCGCGTGCGGCGCCTGTCGCGCCTCAACCAGGACCGCGTGGCCGACGTGTCGGCGCATATCGACGAGTCGCTGCACGAAGTTCGCACGGTGCAGGCGTACGTGCAGGAGGAGCGCACCCACGAGCGCTTTGCGGAAGCGACGGAGGCGGCCTACGCCGCGGGGGTGCATCGCGTCCGCGTCAAGGCGTGGCTTATATCGCTGGTGATGCTGATCGGTTTCTGCGCCGTCGGCGTGATCCTGTGGATCGGCGGCCACGACGTGCTCGCGGGGCGCCTCACGGCCGGCGAGCTCTCGGCCTTCGTGTTCTACGCCGCCGTGGTTGCGAGCGGCGCGGGGACGGTGTCGGAAGTCTGGGGCGAGATCCAGCGCGCCGCGGGCGCGACCGAGCGGCTGCTGGAGCTGCTCGATGTCCGGCCCGCGCTGGCTGTCGCAGCGCCGCCGCTCAGGCTGCCGCGCCGCGTGACGGGCGCGATCCGCTTCGATGAGGTTGTGTTCGCCTATCCAACCCGTCCGGAGGCGACCGCGCTCGGACCGGTATCGTTCACCATCGACCCCGGCGAGCGCGTCGCACTGGTCGGGCCTTCGGGCGCGGGCAAGTCCACCGTATTCGCGCTGATCCTGCGCTTCTACGATCCGCTGTCGGGCCGGATCCTCGTGGACGGTGCCGACATCCGGCACTGCGATCCGTACGACCTGCGCCGCGCCATCGCGGTCGTGCCGCAGGACCCGGTGATTTTCGCCGCGAGCGTTACGCAGAACGTGCGCTTCGGCCGTCCCGCTGCGACGTTCGATGCGGTGCGGGAGGCGTGCGCGGCGGCGCATGCCTTGGAATTCATCGAGCGCTTGCCGCAGGGGTTCGACACCGACTTGGGCGAGCGCGGCGTCAAGCTCTCCGGCGGCCAGCGCCAACGCATTTCGATCGCGCGGGCGCTGCTCGCCGACCGGCCGATCCTGCTGCTCGACGAGGCGACGAGTTCGCTCGACGCCGAAAGCGAGCGCCAGGTCGCAGCAGCCTTGGAGCGGCTTGCGCGCGGGCGCACCACGCTCGTCATCGCGCATCGCCTGGCCACCGTGCGCCACGCCGACCGCATCATCGTCATGGACCGCAGCCGCATCCATGCGGTCGGCACGCACCAGGAACTGCTGCGCGCTGACGGCCTTTACGCGCATCTCGCGCGGCTGCAATTCTTCGCCGCCGGCGTGCAATAAGAGGAGGGAGCAATGAAAAAAACGAGCTTGGTTGTGGCGGCGGCAATCGCCGCGATTTACACGGCCGGGGTCCAGAGCCAGACCGCGGGCGGATATCCCGCGCGGCCCGTGCGCCTCGTCGTGCCGGTGGCGCCTGGCGGCAACCTCGATCTCGTCGCGCGCTCAATCGCCCAGCAGCTCACCGACAGCCTCGGGCAGCAGGTGCTGGTCGACAACCGGCCCGGCGCGAGCAGCCTGGTGGGCACCCAGTTCGTCGCCAAATCGGCCCCCGACGGTTATACGCTGCTCGTCATGGCGAACACCTTTGCCACGGTACCTTTGATCGTATCCAACCCCGGCTACGATCCGATGAAGGACTTCACCGGCGTCACGCTGACGTGCCTCGTGCCGCAGGTGCTGGTCGTGAATCCCGCGCTGCCGGTGCGTTCGGTGAAGGAACTGATTGCGCTCGCCAAAGCGCGGCCGGGCGAAATTTCCTATGCGACGTCAGGCGCGGGCGGCACCGGGCACATGGCGGCGGAGCTCTTCAGCCGTCAGGTCGGCGTGAAAATGCTGCACGTGCCCTACAAGGGCAATTCGCAGGCCATTATCGATGTCATCGGCGGACAGGTGATGATGATGTTCGACCAGGTGAGCACCTCGGCGCCCTACCTCA
>JAHFRO010000081.1 GCA_023266245.1 Betaproteobacteria bacterium
CTTGCGCGACGGCATCGCGTCGATCGGCCAGTTCTGCATCGATACGCGGCTCGCATTCGCGCTGGCAGGCGATATCACGAAAGGATTGTTCTTCCGCGGCTCCGAAAGCCTGCCGTTCGGAGCCGCGATCCGGCCGGTGGCCGAGCTGCTCGACTATTTCCTGACCGGCAGGATGCCCGCTTTCAACCCAGGTGCGGCGCGCGGGTCGCTGACAATCGCATAGAAGGTTTCGGCGCTCAAAACCACCGGGACGATGTCGACGACTTGCGGCACCCAACAGTTACAGGGGGCCCGCTGGCGCCGCGGCCGCTGCGCGCGGACAAATGAAACTGTCTTGCTGCATTTCGTCGTGCAACAGATGTCGCTTGGTTGGCACAGGACGCACCCGCAGCCGCCGACATTCCGCGGCGATCAGCTGTTCCAACGCTTGCGCCAGCGCACGGTAGAAGGGCGCTACGGAATGCTCCATTACGGTCGCTGCGAGTGCGCCGACCCAGCGTCCCAGGTGCTGTTCCAGAAACCGCCGCGCCGCAGTCAGGATGATCGCGCGGCCGGGGTTGTGGCGGCGCGTCTGAGCGTAGGCAAGCTTAAGCAGCAGCATGCTGTAGAACTCGAGTTCCGCGCTCACATGGTCAGGCAAGTCGGGATCGCTGCGTGACACCTCGACACTGAACGCGCTGTAAAAGCCGTTAATATCCGACAATTCATGCGCGCGTCCCGCAATACGGCGTCCGTCGCCATAAGCTGTTTCGTGCAACGGGCAGGTGCCGCTGCCCAAGAATAGGCGTCCGTACTCCGCTTGAAGCTCACCGTCGTTGGTTGCCGCGAGTGCGCGCCGCAAACGCATCGTGCGCAGCGCAGCGGACCGCCGATCAAGGCGAGCCAGCACTTTCATCAACGTCCGTTTGTGTCCCGTGTTTGGATACGCGAAGCCCAGCGCCAGCATATGCAGCGCCGCCGCGGACGCGAGCACATCCTGCGGCTGCCGCGTTTTCAAAAAGACGATGTCCATCGCGACACGCGCTACCTGGCGAACCTGAGCGGCAACCATCCCGACCACGCCTTGCGCGAGCCGACTTCCTGCTTGCCGCCGTCCCACACCGCGAACGCGACGATGCTGTTACCTCCCGGCATGAAGTGTGGAGAGCCGGGAGCCTCAACCCACAGGGGCGTCGTGATGACCACGCGCCACTTGCCGCCTTTCCACTCGCCCCGGCCGTCGGCGCGCTGGTCCGGTTTCACCGTCATGCTGCCAAAGCCTTCCGCCATTTGGTCCAGGACCGCGCTTTCTTTGGGGCGGGAAATCGGGTTGTCCACGCCGAGCGCCCCGGTGTAGGGGCGCGCATCGGTCGCGCGCAACACCTGGTCAGGGTAGAGGTCAACCACTGCATTGGGATAGAGGTCGCGCACCTGGGGCTCGCCTTTTTCAATGTCGCGTTGAAATGCGGCGCGCCACTGCAGAATATTCACTCTTCCGCCCGGATGGCCCATCATCGGGCTGGGCATGGCATCGGGTTTAAACCGGACGGGAAATTGCACCGCCACCTGGTCGCCGAATTCGTCGGCCACGATGCGCTCGTTCCTGGTCGCGTCTTTCCATTCGATAAGGAATGCGAGCCAGTGACCGTTGTGAGCCGCGCGCACCATGAGTTCCTTGACCGCGGGGTTCGGGTGCCTCGGTGTTGCCACCATCTGCGGGAGCATCTGCACTGTGACCGGCTTCGCCCTGTTCCATTCGGGGGCGTCGAGCGAGAGAATGGGACCCATGCCTGTCATGCGTATGGCTTGAAGGGCAGTTTCCGCGCCATGCGCTCCCGGCAGGAGCGCGATGGCGGCCGCGATGAGCACGCCGGCGCTGGCGAGCATTCTGTGGCTTCTCTTCACGGTGTCCCCCGTTACGTCATGTTGCTGCGATAGGTCTGGTGCTTGTCGTCGTAGACGACGCGGATGTGGATCGGCTCCCGCAAGGGCACCCGCACCAGCTCGGCCCCGGCCTCGTCGTAGCCGATGGTGTAGCGGCCCTCCACCTTGAAATGGTGGATGATGTCGGGGGTGGCCCCAAAGAGCAGCAGCGCTCCCAGCAGCCGCTTGTCCTCCGACGCTTGGCGGTAGGTCTTGATCGCCTGCTCCGTCCCCCAGCCGAACATCTGGATGAGGTAGGCCGGCGGCACCTGTATTGGCGGTATGTAATACACGTTGGGTTCAAGCCCGAATTGCGGGTACAGAGGCTTGGCGATCTTGGCAATGTGAATGAGGTAATCCATGGGATTGTCCTCACGTGCCTTGTCCGGCGTAGTGATGAAGCCGTTCAGGCGGATCTTGCCGATGCAGGTGGTGGTGCATTGGGTCTGGCGGTTGTTCTCCACGGCGGGGTAACAGCCGATGCACTTCTCCGACACCCGGGTGATCGGGTTGAAATAGACCTTCTTGTAGGGACAGCCCCGCACGCATTCGCGGTAGCCGCGGCAGCGCTGCTGGTCGAGCAGCACGATCCCATCCTCGGGTCGCTTGTAGATGGACTGCCGTGGGCAGGCACCGAGGCAGGCCGCATAGGTGCAGTGGTTGCAGATGCGCGGCAGGTAGTACATCCACTGCATGTGCGGCATCTGCAAGAACGCTCCCTGGGTCATGAGGCCCGTGCAGTCGTCTTCCCCGATGTTGGGGTGCGCGTAGTCCAGGTCGTCCGGTAGATAACCGAGCACGCGCTCGCCTTCGGGTGCTGCCTCGAACAGCGTCTTGCCCTTGTAAACCTTGTCACCCACTTCCTGCACGCCGAGCTTTTCAAGGATCTTGACGTCCCAGCCCATGGGATAAAACCCGTAGGGCTTGGTCTCCACGTTGTTCCAGAACATGGCTTCCTGGCCGCGGCCGGGAGTCCACGTGGTCTTGCAGGCGATAGTGCAGGTCTGGCAAGCGATGCACTTGTTGGTGTCCATGATCATCGCGAATTGCTTCTGCGGGCGAACCCCCTCGTAGGGATATTCCATCTCCCGCCCGATTTGCCAGTTGTAAACTTTCGGCATTTCAAAATTCCTTCTCTGTGTCCTTGTATGTTTAGTTCGCTCTGTGGTTCATTCACGCCTTGCTGAGCTTCACGAAGCCGCCGTCCAGGTACTGTTTCATGGCATCGCTCTCGGCTGTGGGTCTCAAGCCCAGGGTCACCGGCCGCCACAGCCCCTTGCCGCCAATTCCACCCTCCTCGGCTTTGGTGAACTTGGCGAGCGATTCCTTGGGCGCGGAGGTCACGCAGTGCACGTCCACGTTGAAGCCCTTGGTGATCTCGTGGGTCCAGGAGCGACGCGTGATCAGCGAATGCGTCTGATGCGTCGGCTTCAGCCACGAGCGGGTGAGCGACTGGTGGCCGCCGTAGCGGAACATGGCCTGGTAGTGGGTCTCCGCGTTCTTGGCGGCGCCGTCGGCGCGCGTTTCGTGGGCCTTCACCGTGCCCGGCGTGGCCATGTAGCCGTTGAACCACATGCGGGTGATGCCCTGGGGCGTGCCGGGATAGTAGCGGGCGCGCACCAGCAGCCTTGCCACCTTGTACTCGTCCTTGCGCGCGGGATCGTTCCAACCGCGGAACGGCAATTCGTTGGGGTCGCCGTCCACCCACACGTAGTCGCCGTCGTTGATGCCGAGCTTCTTGGCGTCAAATGGATTGATGTCGACATACATCTCACCCGCGGAGGGCGCGCGCTTGTCGCGCCGGTACATGTCGCCGAAGGGGCCGAACAGCGCCGCCATGAAGTCGGTGTCCACCGGCGTGGTGTGGGCGCCGTGGCGGTACTTGGGCGTGTGGAACACGTAGCTCCAGCCGCGGTCCCTGAGCGGGTGCTTGGTGTTGAGCAGCGCGTTCACGTCGTACACGCTGTTGCGCATCTGGCGCGTCATGTGGTCGCGGTCGCCCGCGGCGATGCCCCAGTCTTCGGGTTTCTTGGGACGGATCGCGGGATGCGGCGCAGCCACGATGGCGCACGGCTCGAAGAACGTGGCCTCGGAGGGCTCCCGGTGCACGATCAGGTTTTCGCCGGCCTCGACAAACTCGGGCTCCGGCCGGTAGAACTCCAGCCGCCCGGTCTTGGTGTACCAGGGCTTGGACTCGTGGACCTGCTCGTAGCTGTTGATGCGCGGGTAGGTGCGGGTGTTCAGCAGCGCCGGGATGCCGCGCTTCGCCAGGTTTTCGAGGTCCTCGAAGCGGTAACCCTTGAGGGGTGCCGATCCATCAATGATGCGCTGCAGGTAGATCTCGGTGCGGTTGTCGGCGATGAACTGCCACATCTGCTCGAAGCGCTTGTCGCCGGTGAGCTTGGTAAGCTCCCTTGCCACGCCGAGGTAGGTCTCGTTGTCCGAGACGGTCTTGAACGCGCGTGGGATCGGCGTGCGCGGATAGGGCTGCAGGAACGGGTTGCTGTTGGAGGCGGTCAGGTCGGGGTACTTGAACTCCATCCACGAATCCACGCCGTAGACGATGTCGCTGTACTCGCAGGAGGCGGTCCACCACCACTCGTTGTACACGACGAGCTCGCTCTTCGGCAGCGTGTTGTTGACGACGTCGAAGTGGCCCTTCTGGTTGCCGAGCGAGGAGTTGGAGTTCACCTGCCACATGGCCTTTGTGGGCGTGGGCACATGGGCGCCGGTGGTGATCTTCTTGTTGCCGGCCTTCATGATGCGCTCGCCGTTGGCCCAGTAGTGCATGGATTCGGGGCGCAGGTACAGCCTGGTCTTGACCGGGCCGGCGGGGTCGAGCTGCGGGTTGAAAGGATCCTCGGCGACCCAGCGCGGGACCCCGGAAAACAGCGTGTTCTTGTAGGTGCCGGCGTAGCTGCCGACATTGCCGCCGTGGCGGCCGATGCTGCCGGCGAGCGCCGCCACCAGGAAGATCGCGCGGTCCTTGTTGTCGTTGTTCCAGAAGTGGTTCGGCCCCATGCCGCAGGCGAACAGCGTCTGCCCGCCGCTTCCTGCGATGTCCTTGGCAAGGCTGCGGGTGGCCGCTTGCGGCGCCCAGGTGATTTTCTCCACCTTGTCGGGGGTCATGGTGTCGTTCAGGTACTGCCGGGTGAGGTCGAAAACGGTGCGCACCTGGACCTTCTTGCCGTCCACCGTCGTTACTTCGAAGCTGCCGGTGAGCGCCGGGTCAATGCCCAGCTTGTCGAAATGCTCGCCCACGTGATCGTGGCCAACCGCCGCGGGGCGGTTGCCCTTGGTGTCCCACACCACGTAGTCGGCGAACTCGCCGAGCAGGGCTTCCGGCACCTGCATGCCCTTCTGCTGGGTCATGGGCGGCGGGGTTTGGCCTTTGGCCACCACTTGCGCCCAGTTGGTAAGCTCGGAATTCTTGTGGCCGGAGAAAATGTCGCCGGCTTTGAGCCGCTCCAGGGTGTCCATGCGCACCAGCGAGGGAAGATCGGTATTGCGCTTGACGAACTTCTCGTCGTACATCTTCTCGCTGATCATCACCTGCGCGACTCCCAGCGCGAACGCCGGATCCGTGCCGGGCCGGATCACGATCACGTCGTCGCATTTGTTCGCCGTCGCCGAATACTCCACCGTCACCGCGACCGTCTTCGCGCCTTTGAGGCGCGCCTCCGTCAGCCAGTGGCTGTCCGGCATCTTGGTCGTGATCCAGTTCATTCCCCAGGCGATGATGAGCTTGGCGTTTTCGGTGTCGAACAGCTCGAAGTCGTTGGTCTGCTCGCCGGTCACCATGGGATGCCCCGGGGGCAGGTCGGTGTGGAAGGAATACGAATCCCACGCCCCCGTGCCTTTGGCATCCTCCGGTTTCACGCCGCGGATGTGGTGGTCCAGGAGCGCCATCGAGTTGCCCATGCGGAAGGCGCCGAAAATGCGCACCGCCCCCTGTTGCGCCATGCCGCCGCGGAATTTCATGACGCGGGTTCCGGCGCCGCCCACCTGTTCCACCATGTCGGAGTCATACCCCTGCTTCAGCAAATACTGCTTGCCCTGGTCGCCGGAATAGGTCTTGGCGATGTTTTGGAGCGCCTTGGCGTTGTATTGGTAAGCCACTTCATGGGGGACCTTGACCCAGGAATCCCAGCCGCGCTTCATCAATTCCTTCGGAGCGGCGCCGGTTTCCGGATCGCGGGGGAAACCTTTATCCACCCACTCCTTGAAGCCTTGGCGCAGGAACGCGCCGTTTACGCGCCGATCTCCGTAGAAGCGCCGCGCCAGGACCAGCCCCTTCTGGCAGCAGCGCGGGTCCCAGCGGTGCGAGGCCTGATTGCCGTAGAGGTCCTGCGCTTTGCCGTAACCGTAGGTCGGCTCGATGCGCACCACGACATTGTTCTTGACGAAGGCATTGAGCAGGCAGTTGTGCGTGTCGTTGGGACAGCACATGAAGACGAAGGTCCGGTCGTGACGGAAGATGTCGCGGTACATCCGCTCCCAGTCGCGGTTGGGATAGGCCTTGAGCGGGTTGTCGACCGCGACCGGACTCAGATAACGATACTGTGCGAACAGCTGGGCGGGGCTGGCAACTGCGCCGAATCCAGCAGCGGTGGCGAGCTTGAGAAAGCGCCGCCGCGACCGGTTGACATGATGACTTCTCATTTGACGCGCCTCCTTGCGTAGTCCATGGCTTCAACCATAGATCATCCGGCAGGGCTCCTATTGACCTAGATCAAACACCTCGCGGGAAACCGCGCCCGCGCCGATTTTGTGCGGCCAGGTCTGGTGCACGCCGTGCGGCATTCCACGCCCGGCAGACTCACTGCTCGCGACGGCTGCGTTGCATCGGCATTCTCATCTTGCGCGGCAACAGGTTGACGATACGGAGGTAGAGCTTGCCGAATTCCTCGCGCCGATTGTCGCCGAACAACGGGTCGTCGTTGGCGTCGAACGCCGCCGCAATCTCCCGCCAGTCCTCTTCGGTGAGATACTCCTGCATCTGCGCCAGCAGTCCGTCTTCCTTGCGCATGTGATCGCGCTGCACGACGGCGTAGGCGTCGACCGCGGCCTTGAACCGCTTGAGCCCGTCCGGCGCTCCGCCCTGATAATGCACGAGGGCACGCTGCAGATAGCCGATCGTCTGCGCGCCGCTGATATGCTCGGCCTGCAGCTCGTCCAGCACGGCGTTGAGCTGCGCCGTGCGGCGGCGCAACGCCTTGAACAGATACTCGTCCTCCTTCGGATGATGGCAGCGCTCCGTGAAGTCGTCGATGTAGTAGAGCGCAGCGGCGAGCAGGGCGAAATCCGGCTGCGCGCGCCGTTCCGTAATATCGCCGACCAAGCGCTGCAGCATATCCACCACCATTCCCAGCGCATGGTGCTCCTGCTTGATTGTCGCCACCGCCACATCTTTGGCACTCATGGGAGCGCCCTCCTGTCGCCTGCCGATGTGCATCCCGCCCCCCTCTGAGAAAGCTGGTCGTTGCCCGTCAGCACGCGGTGCGCCGGCCCCCCGAGATCGTCGCCTTGGCCGTTCCGCACCGCCCACCCGATTCGCTGTAGATGCAGTCATAATGGGGGAAGCGCCGGGCTCGAAGTTTGATCTAAATCAAAGGCGCTGCGGCGCGGGTCGCGCACGCGCGGAGTGTTGCAAGCCTCTACAATACGCACATGATCCCCTGGCTTGCCGCCGGCGACCGTTTCCCTCCGGTCGAGCGCGCGCTCGCCGAGCCGAACGGCCTGCTCGCCGCCGGCGGCGACCTGTCGGCTGCACGCCTGACCGAGGCCTACCGCAACGGCATCTTTCCGTGGTACAGCGAAGGCCAGCCGGTGCTGTGGTGGAGCCCCGATCCGCGCATGGTGCTGTTCCCCCCCGAACTGAAGCTTTCGCGCTCGCTCAGGAAGCGCCTCAAGCGGCACGACTACGAAGTCCGCGCCGACACGCGCTTCGAGGAAGTGATGCGCGAGTGCGCCGCGCCGCGCGAGGGCCAGTCGGGCACCTGGATCACGGAGGACATGATCGCGGCCTACACCGCGCTGCACCGGGCGGGGCGCGCGCACTCGGTGGAAACCTGGATCGGCGGCGAGCTCGCCGGCGGGCTCTACGGCGTTGCGCTCGGTCGCATGTTCTACGGCGAGTCGATGTTCACGCGCGCACCCGAAGCCTCCAAGATCGCGCTCGCGACTCTCGTGCGCCAGCTCGAGCGCTGGGGATATGGCATGATCGACTGCCAGATGCCAACCACGCACCTCGCGCGCTTCGGGGCAAGCGAGATCCCGCGTGCCGAATTTATGCGAAAGCTCGCGACCTTGGTAAACTATCCGGACACGGCACGGAAGTGGCGCTTGGACGATGACTTATCTGACTGATTTCCCGCTGTCGGTGCTGCAGTTCTATGCGACTGCGCCCTACCCGTGCAGCTATCTGCCCGACCGCATGGCGCGCTCGCAGGTCGCCACTCCGAGCCATCTCATCGACGGGCCGGTGTACAGCGAGCTGGTGCGGGCAGGCTTTCGCCGCAGCGGCGCCTTCACCTACCGGCCGCACTGCGACCACTGCCGGGCCTGCGTTCCGGTGCGCATCCTCACCGAGGAGTTCCAGCCCTCCCGCACCCAGCGCCGCACCTGGAAACGGCACTGCGCGCTCAAGGCCGAGGTGCTGGAGCTCAAGTACAGCCCCGAGCACTACGGGCTGTACCTGCGCTACCAGTCGCGGCGCCATTCCGGCGGCGGCATGGACCAGGACAGCCGCGAGCAGTACCGGCACTTCCTGCTGCAAAGCAACGTGGATTCGCGGCTCATCGAGTTCCGCGAAAGCGGCGCGCTGCGCATGGTCTCCATCGTGGACGAGTTGCAGGACGGGCTGTCCTCGGTCTATACCTTTTTCGATCCCGACGTGGACGGCGCGAGCTTCGGCACCTACAACATCCTGTGGCAGATCGAGCTGTGCCGCCGGCTGGATCTGCCCTATCTCTACCTCGGCTACTGGATCGCGCAGAGCCGCAAGATGGCCTACAAGATCGAGTTCCAGCCGATGCAGGGACTGACCGACGGCCGCTGGCAGCCGGTCAAGCCAGGATAAGCAACCCCCGAATCTAGGCCCCGGTCGCGGGCGGCGCAGACTGCGCGTCGGCCCCTAGTTGCCGCTCCGTCCACCGGCGCGCGAGGTTGAAGCCGACCGCGAGCAGCGTGGGGCCGAGGAAGATGCCGACGAAGCCGAAGGCGAGCACTCCCCCGAATACCCCCAGCAACACCAGAGCGAACGGCAGCTTGCTGCCCTGGCTGATGAGCAAGGGCTTCACGACGTTGTCTATGCCGCTCACCACGAAGAAGCCCCAGATCGCCATGAACACGGCCCAGCCGGGCTGATCCTGGTAGAACAGCCACACCGTGGCGCCGACCCAGATCAGCGGCGGCCCCGCCGGCACGATGGACAGGAAGAACGTGAGGAAACCGAGGATCAGCGCACCGGGCACGCCGGCGATGAGAAAGCCGACCGCCGCCGCAAGCCCTTGCGCGAGGCCGGTGCCGATGATGCCGTAGACCACGCCGTTGATGGTGCCGCCGACGATCTGCAGCAGACCGCCGGAGAGATTGCCCGCCACGCGCTCCAGCGCATTGCGCAGCGCCTGCGCCAGCGCCGCGCCGTCGCGGTAGAAGAAGAAGCCGATGAAGGCGATCAGCGTGAACTGCAGCACGCCTTCCCCGACGATGATGCCGGTCTGCACCAGGACCTCGCGCGCCGGCTGGGAGTATCTCTGCAAGGCCTCGGCGAGCTTCGCTTTGCTCCCCGCAAGCTCGCGCCAGCCCGCGTCGAGCGGCTCCCCGATGAGCGGGATCGAGGCGATCCAGTCCGGCGGCCCCGGCAGCCCTTCCGCGAGCAGCTCGCGCAGGCGCTCGACGAGGTGCGGCACGTCATCGGCGAAGGTCACGGCTATCACCGCGAGCGGCAGCACCAGGACCAGGATGATGAGCAGGGTCATGGTGAGCGCGGCGAGCCAGCT
>JAHFRO010000261.1 GCA_023266245.1 Betaproteobacteria bacterium
CCTCGGTGGACACGGCGGGATTGAACGCGAGGCGATCGCGGAAGCCGGCAATCACCATCTGGATGACGGCGTCCCCGGGAGGCGGTTCGACCACGTAGCCGCCCATTGCCTCGGCGAGCAAAAACGACGCCTCGCAGTGGCGCGCTTCTTCCACCACCTTGGCGGCCAGCATGAACTTCGCTTCGATCGGGGCCTGGCCGTCGAGCGAGAGCCGGATGAGCATCGCGGGTGATTCGATGATCCCGGTGTATTCGGTCCACGCGCGGCGGCTCCAGCCGAGGCGAGCCGCGTCGAGCTGCTCCTTGCTGTACTTCGAGCGGTCGAATGTTTGGTACGGGATGTCGCGCACCGGATCCCAGGTCATCTGCTTGGACTTGGCCCACAGCTCGCTCACGCCGGGGATCTCGTGACGCGTCTTGAGCGGGAATCGCTTCTCGCTCAGGCCGATCTTGTATAGTCCGCGCGGCGGCGACTTGGGATCATAGAGACTGTTGTACGGCTTAGACGTCATGGTGGACACTCTTTCGTGGGTCAGCTTGCTCGGTGACGCAGGCGCTACGCCCGGTGGCATGCCGGGAACCATGGAATAATACGGCATTTCCTCCCGCGCCTGGATGCTACGGGCATTCGATTTGGCGTGTCAACACATCGAGCAGCACGTGCTAATCTAGTTTCACGATCTGGTCCCGGGGAGAATGCCGTGGAAGTGCGCAAAATCGTCGTCACCAAGGAAATCGTGTCTGCAGAGGCTGGCAAGACGGCACCGCGTCCGGTCACGCGCGTAGCGGGCATCGCAGTGATCACCAATCCCTACGCCGGGCGCCACGTAGCGGATCTCTCGCCACTGTTTGACACCGGAGCGCAAATTGCCGAGCGACTGATGCCGGAAATCGTCAAGCTGCTCGGAGCCAAACCGGTCGCTTACGGCAAGGCCGCGATCGTCGGCGTGAACGGCGAGATCGAGCACGCCGCCGCGCTGCTCCATCCCAAGATGGGCAAACCGATCCGCGCCGCGATCGGCGGCGGCGAAGCGATCATCCCGTCCGCCAGCAAGGTTGCGGCTGCTGGAGCCGCGATTGACCTGCCTCTCGGCAACAAGGACAACGTTTGGGCGTTCGACGAGATCGACACCATCACGCTCAGCGTGGCGGATGCGCCGCGGCCGGACGAAATCGTCGTCGCGATCGCATTGAGCGATGGCGGGCGGCCCGAGCCGCGCGTGGGCAAGGGGCGCGTGTTGTGAGTCCTCCGCGCGCACCGGCAATCGGCCGCCGCTGCGTCTAATCCAGTTTCGCGCCGGAATCCCTGACCACTTTGCTCCACTTCACGATTTCGGCCTTGATGAACGAGCCGAACGCGACGGGCGTCATGGTCAGAGGCTGCGCGCCGAGCTTTGAGAGCCGTTCCTGCATTTCGGGCGTCTGGATGATCGCTACCAGTTCGCCGTTCAGCTTGGCGACCACCGCCCTGGGGGTCGCGGCCGGAGCGCACAGCGCAAACCAGGACGCCACTTCGTAGCCGGGCAACCCCGTCTCGGCGATAGTCGGCAGCGCCGGCATCAGCGGCGAGCGCTTGCCGCCGGTCACCGCCAGCGCGCGCAGGCGGTCCGCTTTGACGAATGACATCGCCGAGGGCATCAGCTCGAACATGATCGTCACCTCGCCCGCCACCATCGCCGCGAGCGCCGGGCCGCTGCCCTTGTACGGAATATGGTTCATCTGCACCCTGGCCATGGTCTTGAACAACTCCGCGGCAAGATGCGTGGTGCTGCCGACGCTGCCCGAGGCGTAGTTGATGTTGCCGCCTCTGGACTTCACGTAGGCGAGGAACTCCGTGAAGTTTTTCGCCGGCACCGACGGGTGCACCACCAGGAACAGCGGCACCTCGGCGATCGTGCCCACCGGCGCGAAATCCCTGGCGGGATCGAACGGCACTATCTTGTAGAGCGTGGGGTTGATCGCGAGCACCGGGGCATTGCACAGCAGCAGCGTATAGCCGTCGGGCTCGGCACGGGCCACCATCTCGGTTGCGATGTTGCCGCCCGCCCCGCCGCGGTTGTCGATCACCACCGTGCGATTCCAGTTGTCGGCGAGCTTCTGGCCGATGATTCGCGCCATCACGTCGGCCGTGCCGCCCGGCGGATATGGCACGATCAGGCGGATCGGCCGTTCCGGGTACTGGGTCGCAGGTTGCGCCGCGGTAGCAGTGTTCAGAACACCGAGCCAGGTCAACGAGAGAACCAGCCCGGCGGCAATGCGTGGCAATCGTTCCATGATTTCCCCCTGAAGCACCTGCCCCAGCGATTGTGGCTTACCCGCGACAGCTCTTCAAGGCCCGCTGCGCTGCGCACGGGTTCGATCGACTGGAAACGGAGCGGCCCGTCGCGGTCCGATTCCGCGAGCAGCGCAGGGGATGGCGAAGAGCGAACGATCGGCGCTGCGCGGCGGTCCGCATTATTTTAATGGGGTCTGACGCTGAGGTCTTGTATTCGAGCAGAGTCACTCGGGGCGGGTGCCGGCGGCGGCGAATACCTTGCGCCGCGTCGCGATCTCGGTGCGCAGGTGCTTGTCCAGCGCTTCCGGCGTGCTCGACTTGGGTGTCGCGCCCTGGTCGAGCATGGGCTCTCGCGCTCCCCACTTCGATTTCGTCATTCTGTTCTCCCTGCGCCTTACGCTATCCGCGATCAGCGAGCGCGAAGGTTGGCATCCTTGATCAGCTTACCCAACCGGGTCATTTCAGATTCCATCGCAGTCGCCAGCTCGCCTGGAGAGCTGGCCACGGCCTCGACTCCAGCCTTGAAAAGCCGCTCGGTGCCCGCTGCGGATCTGAGGTACTGCACGAGTTCCGTATGCAGTCGCTTGACGATCGGCGCCGGCGTCTTTGCGGGTGCGAACATCGCATACATGACGACTGATTCATAACCGGGCAGGCCCGATTCCGCGACCGTAGGCAAACCGGGAGCCAGCGCGGATGGCTGCAGGCTGGTGACCCCCAAGGCCCGCAAGCGGCCCGCCCTGACGTGCGGCAAGCCCGCAGCCGTGGTAGGAAACATCATGTGCACCTGGCCGCTCACCAGATCGATGACCGCAGGCCCACTGCCCTTGTAGGGAATGCGCACCAGATCGAGGCCGGCCATGGACTTGAACAATTCCGCCGCGAGATGATTGGAAGCGCCTGTCGCACCCGTAGCGTAATTGAGCTGCCCGGGTTTCGCTCGGGCCAAAGCGATCAGTTCCCCGACGGAATTTGCCGCTACCGAGGGATGCACGACAAGAATATTGAGCGACCTTGCCGTGAGCGAGATCGGTGAAAAATCCTTCACCGGGTCGTACGGCACGTGGTCCTGCAGGAACGGCGTAAGCCACAGGACGCTACCGATGG
>JAHFRO010000082.1 GCA_023266245.1 Betaproteobacteria bacterium
TTTGCAGCGAGTTAGTACAGCGCAGGTGGCGGTGGACGACGCGATCGTCGCCGCCATCAGCCGCGGGCTGCTGGTGCTGGTGGGCGTCGAGGCCGAAGACGGCAAGCCACAGGCTGACCGGCTGCTGGAACGCCTGCTCGGTTACCGCGTGTTCCCGGACACGGCAGGCAGGATGAACCTGTCGCTGCGCGATATCGGCGGCGGACTCCTGCTGGTGCCGCAGTTCACGCTCGCCGCCGACACCGGGAAGGGCGCGCGACCGAGCTTTTCCACGGCAGCACCGCCCGAGATCGGGCGCGCGCTGTTCGACTACCTGGTGCAGCGCGCACGCGAAGCGCACCCTGACGTCGCAAGCGGGCATTTCGGGGCAGAGATGCAGGTGACGCTCACCAACGACGGGCCGGTCACCTTCTGGCTGCAGGTCGCGCCGCACCTGCGCTTGTCTGACGGAGCACCGTGAGCAGCGGCGATACCGTGCATCGCGATCCGGTCCCGACGCCAGGCCTAGTCGAGATGGCGTGGCAGTTTCTACGCCTGGGGGCGTTTGCGTTCGGCGGACTGGGCGCAACATAAGCCTGTTCTGGCAGGGTGCCGCCGGCCGCCCGGTACGAAATGTTATTTTTCCGTGATTTCAGCAAGATGCAGCCCAGGCACGGGCATTGAACTTGGCCGCACCGTCCCCATCTAAAGAGCGAATCAAGTTGAAAGGGGTCTAGCGCTGATGAAGCGGATTTTTCTTTACGTAATCACCAACCTCGCCGTGCTCCTGGTGCTCAGCGTCACGCTGCGGCTGCTGGGAGTGGACCAGATACTGGATCAGGAAGGCGTCGGGCTCAGCCTCGATGCGCTGCTCATCCTGGCGGCCGTGATCGGCTTCGGCGGCTCGCTGATTTCCCTTGCTATTTCGAAATGGGCGGCGAGGATGATGACCGGCGCGCAGGTGATCGAGGTGCCGTCCAACATGACCGAGCGCTGGCTCACGGACACGGTGAAGCGCCACGCCGAGAAGGCCGGCATCGGCATGCCGGAGGTGGCGATCTACGACGCGCCGGAGATCAACGCTTTTGCCACCGGCTGGAACCGCAACCACGCGCTGGTCGCGGTGAGCACGGGCCTGCTCAACAACATGAGCCAGGACGAGGCGGAGGCCGTGCTCGGCCACGAGATGACTCACGTGGCCAACGGCGACATGGTGACGCTCGCCCTGATCCAGGGCGTGGTCAATACTTTCGTCATCTTCCTCTCGCGCGTGGTGGGCTACGTGGTGGACCGCGTGGTGTTCAGGGTTGAGCGCGGCCACGGCCCGGCGTTTTTCATCACCGTCATCATCGCGCAGCTGGTGCTCGGGATCCTGGCGAGCATCGTCGTGATGTGGTTCTCGCGCCAGCGCGAGTTCCGCGCGGATGCAGGCGGTGCCGCGCTCGCCGGGCGCCAGAAGATGATCGCCGCACTCGAGCGTCTCAAACTCAATCAAGAGCAATCGCAGCTGCCCACCCAGATGGCGGCGTTCGGGATTTCCGGCGGCGGCGCTCACGGCCTGATGTACCTCTTCATGTCGCACCCGCCGCTCGAGGAGCGCATCGCGGCGCTGCGCGCCGCGGGGCAGTGAGCCCGGTACGCCGCGTCTGATTCCGTGAGCGGTGAACGGTGAACGGTGAACAGTAGCGAAAGGCGTGAGTCCGTCGGATCACGCCTTTCGCTTTTTCTAGTCCCGAGTACCGAGCCCCGAGCCCCTAGCCCCGCTTTACCAGTCTACGGACGGAGCAGCGGCGTCTTCAGATTGCCGCCGACCGCGAGATTGCCCCGGGCGACGATCACTGATTTCGATCCCAGCTCGGCGCTGATGCGACCCGAGAGATCGCCGTTGGGTGCGACATCCACGTTGCCGTTCGCGCTCATCGGCCCGGAGGAGAGCCGCAGCTGGCGGTAGGAGTAATTCTTGCTGGTCACCTGCAGCGAACCGGTGAGATCGTTGAACGCGGTCTTGCCGCCGCGTAATCCGTCGCGCGAAGGCGTCTGAATGGCGCGCACGAGGTCCACATTGTTCAGCATGCCTTTCTCGATGTTGAAGCTCGCCTCCACTTTCGGCTCGGCGAACAGGTTCTCCAGCGTGGTGCTCTGCAGCGAATAATTCGCGTTGGCGTTGATTGAGCCGCTCGCGGAGAAGTCGCGCGTGAACATGGCCAGCAGTTGCCCGAGCTCGCCGTTGGCCAGGCTGAAATCGCCTTCGACGCGGATGACGTTGCCCCAGCTTGCCCTGGCGGTGCCTTTCACCGCGCCACGCCCGATCTTGCCTTCGATGCTGGTGAGGCTGGCCTGCTGCTGCTCGATCACCGCCGCCACGGTCAGATCGTCGAAAGTGACCGCAGGACCCAGCGGCGGCTGCCAGGCGCGCGCCTCCAGATTGACGCGCAGCGTCTTGTCCTTCGGCGACAGGTCCACCCTGAGCTTGCCGTCGGAGAGCAGCGCCCGCTGCAGCGCGCCGTCGGCTCCCAGCGTGACATCGGCATCAAAGGCGGGGATGTCGAGCGCCTTGACCGCGAGCCTGACCGACTTCAGCTTCAGACGCCGCACGTTGAGCGGTTGCGCGCCGGCCTGCGGCTTGATCCAGCCGGGGATCATGGCGAGAGCATCCTGCTCCACGCTCACCGAGTTGACCTCGACGTCGTCGAGATCCTTGGTGTCGGCAAGCAGCGCCATCGGGCCGGCACCCACCACGATGTTCTCGATCTTGATCTCCTGCAGTTTGCCCACAGTGACCCGCTCGAGCGTCAACTGCGGCGAGGGCAGCAGCGCATAGCGCAGGTTGGAGATGGTGACCGGCACCTGCAGGCGCTGCGACATCGCCTGCTGCGCTGCCGGGATGTAGCCCGAGAGCGGGATGACGTGCAGCAGCCCGATCGCCGCCGCGGTCAGCACCACCACGCCGATGCCCGCGACCTTGAGCCAGTTGGTCGGCTCCTTGGTGCGGTACGGAACCGCCGTCTCGCGCTCTTCCTCCTCGCGCTTCTTGCGTACCACCGCCGCGGCTTTCGCGCGCACCGCGGCTTCCTGCCGGTAGCGCACGTCGGCCTCCATCTCGGCGACCTCACGCGCCTTGAGCTCGGCAGCAACGCGCGCTTTTATCTCCCCGTCCGCCTTGGCGCGCATCTCGTGCTCGCTCATGACGCGCGCCACCGCTTCGGCCTTGGCGCGGTCCTCGGCATCGGCACGCGCGCGACGCTCGGCTTCCGCTTTGGCTTCGGCTTCAAACTTGGCGCGCGTCGCGGCGTCGGCCATCGCGCGCGACTGCGTCATCGCTTCTTCGGCCTGGCGCACGATGGCGGAAGCCGCAGCGCGCGCCTTGCGCCCGACATCCGTATTGTCGCCAGCGACTTCGCGCATCCTGTGCTCCGCTTCTTCGCGTACCTTGCGCGCACTTTCCGCCTGCCGCAGGGCTTCCTCGAGCGCGCGCTTCTCGGCCTCGGCCTTGGCGGCGAGCTCGGCATGCGCCTTGCGCTCGGCCTCCTCGCGCGCCTTGCGCTCGACTTCGACGCGAGCTTCGGCTTGCTCGCGCGCCTTGCGCTCGGCCTCGATCATGGCCTGGACTTCGGCGCGGGCCCGCGTTTCCGCTTCTTCCCGCGCCTTGGCGAGCGTTTCTTCGCGCGCCTTACGTTCGACCTCGGCCTTGGCTTCGGCTTCTTCACGCGCGCGTCGTGACTGCTCTTGCAGCTCCTTCAGCTGGGCCTTGGAGCGTGCTTCCGCTTCCTCGCGTTCCTTGCGATTCTGTTCTTCGCGCGCCTTGTACTCGGCTTCCTCGCGCTGGCGCGCCTCGGCTTCGGCCTTCGCACGGCGCTCCGCTTCGACCCGCCCCTCTGCTTCGGTCCGTGCCTTGGCCTTGGCTTCCTCGAGCGCCTTCATCGCCGCTTCCATACGCGCCCGGGCCTCGGTATCCCCTCCCACCGACTGAACGGCCGTTTTCGTTTCCGCTTCGGCCTTGGCCCGTGCGGCTTCCTCGGCCATCGCGCGCGCCTGCACCACCGCCTCTTCGGCCGCTTTCGCGCGCGCTTCGGCCTCTTCGCGCGCCTTGTGTTCGGCTTCCTGGTGCGCCTTGATCTCGGCTTCAACCCTGGCGCGCTCTACGGCTTCCTGTTTGGCGCGCGCCTCGGCTTGGGAGAGGGCTTCCTGCAGCGCCTTCACCTGCGCGTCCACCGCCGTTTTCGCCTTCGTTTCGGCTTCGGCATGGGCCCGTGCTCCCACCTCGGCTTGGGCGCGTGCCTCGGCTTCCTCTGTCGCCTTGGTTTCGGCTGCGGCCGTGATTTCGGCCTCCGCCTTGGCGCGGACTTCCGCTTCGGCCCGCGCCTTGGCTTCGGCGTCCGCGCGCGCTTTCGCTTCCATCGCCGCCTTGATCCGGGCTTCGGCTTCCGCCTTGGCCTTGGCATCCGCTGCGGCCTTGGCCTCGGCCTCGGCCTTGACCCGCGCCTCGGTCGCGGCCCTGGCCGCCGCCTCGGCCTTGGCCTTGGCTTCGGCCTCGGCCTTGACCCTGGCCTCGGCCTGTGTGCGCGCGCGCGTCTCCACTTCCTGGCGCATTTTGGCTTCGGCGGCGGCACGCGCGGCGGACTGCGCCCGCGCTTTGGCCTGGGCTTCGGATTTGGCCCTGGCTTCGGCTTCAGCATTGAGCCTGGCTACCACCTCGGGCGAGGTGAAGTCGAGGTCGGCACCCTCGTCCTGCGCCGGGGGGGGCGCGGCCTTGGCGCTAGGGGAGGTGAAAATCTTGATGTAACCGTCGGCGACCAGCTTGTCGAGCGCCTCCTGCAGCTTCTGCTGCGGCATCCCGGACTTCTGCACCAGGTCCACGATGGTGGACTTGCCGTCAATCGAAAGAAACACCAGCCCGAGATCGCGCGGCAGCGTGATGGTCTTGTTCTTGATTTCCATGACGCCCTTGGACGTCTTGGTATAGACGGTCTGTGGATGCATGGCTCAGATTTTTTCGAGTTTTTCGGTGCGACGCAATATCACCGGCCACAACGCCGCACCGCAAGTTTTCCCTCAATCAGCCAGGCCGCGGGGTGTTGTTTCACCACCACACGGAAAGGCGTTTAGTTTCCGTATCTTGGCCGGCATTGCAATAATCCGTTCATTATAGTTTAATACGCCGCTAAATCTACCAACACGATAGATTTTCAAGTCCGGGGGCCAGGCCGATGCGTGAACGCCGCAATGAATACGACGTTACCAACAGCGTGAACACCACCGATGCCCAGGACGTTTCCCAGACCGTCTGTCGCATCTACGAGAATCTCTACCAGCGGGACACGCCCAAGAATCTCGGCCAGGCCTTCGCGGACCAAACGGTCCTTTACCGGGGGGAGCGCCCTGGTTTCCATGAGTGCGAAACCAATTACCACGACGCCCAGCACGTGCTGGACGTGACGCTGGCCATGGCGCGGCTGATGGACGGTTGCGTGCGCGCTACCAACGTCGAGACCCTCAACGAGCGGCTGTTCCGCCTTGGCATCATCACTGCGCTCTACCACGACTGCGGTTACATCCGCCACCGCAAGGACACCAAGCACCAGAACGGCGCCGAGTACACGGCCGTGCACGTGTCGCGCGGCGCGCGCTTCCTGGAAGAGTACCTGCCCAAAATCGGCATGGGCGACCTCGCGCAGGCCGCTGCGCGCGTCATACACTTCACCGGTTATGAAATCCCGGTGGACAAGATCCGCGTTCCCGGCCCGGAATTCCGCCTGATCGGCAACCTGCTCGGCAGCGCCGACATCCTGGCGCAGATGGCCGACCGGTGCTACCTCGAGAAGTGCTACGACCGGCTTTATCCCGAATTCGTGCGGGGGGGCATTGCCCGCAAGCGCCACCAGGACGGCAGCGAAGAAGTCCTCTTCGCCTCAGCCGCGGATCTGATCTTCAAGACGCCGCGGTTCTACCAGGGCGCCACCAAGCGCCTCAAGCAGGACCTTGGCGGCTGCTACAACTACATCGAGGAATACTTCAACGGCCAGAACCTGTACTTCGACGAGCTCGAGAAGAACATCAACCACGCGCGCGCGATCGCGGTGGAAGGCGACATCTCGATGCTGCGCCGGCATCCGCCGTTGACCACCGAGAAGAGCGAGACCGAGGAGCAGCAGTTGCGGTTGATCTGACGTGGATGTTTCATAAAATCTACCACAGAGGCACAGAGACACGGAGAAAACAAGAGGTTACTGAATTTCGTTCCGATTCTCCCGTGGTAGGTGGGCTTACGCATTCTTTGTGGCCGATTGAATACAAATACTCTCTGTGCCTCTGTGTCTCTGTGGTGAAAAATCCGGACTAAGTCCCCACCGTCAGCACGATCTTGCCGATGTGCTGGCTCGATTCCATCAACGCGTGCGCCTTGGCCGCCTCGGCGAGCGGGAAGGTGGCGTGCACCACCGGCTTGATCTTCCCCGCCTCGATCAGCGGCCAGACCTTGTCCCGCAGCGCCTTGGCGATTGCGGCCTTGAATTCCACCGACCGCGGCCGCAGCGTCGAACCGGTGAGCGTGAGCCGCCGCGTCATCAGCTCGGCGACGTTGATCTCGGCCTTGGCGCCGCGCAGGAAGGCGATGAACACCAGCCGCCCGTCCTCGGCCAGCGCCTTCATCTCGCGCGGCACGTAGTCGCCCCCCACCATGTCGAGGATCACGTCCACGCCGCGCCCGTTGGTCGCGGCCCTCACCACCTCGACGAAGTCCTCGGTCTTGTAATGGATGGCGCGCTCCGCGCCGAGCCGTTCGCAGGCGCGGCATTTCTCGTCACTGCCTGCGGTGGCGAACACGCGGTGGCCGAGCGCCGCCATCATCTGGATCGCGGTCACGCCGATGCCGCTGGTTCCGCCCTGAACCATGAAAGTCTCTCCCGGCCTGAGGCCGGCGCGGTCGATCACGTTGCTCCACACGGTGAAGCAGGTTTCCGGCAGCGAGGCCGCCTCGACCGCGGTGAGCCCCTTGGGAATCGGCAGGCAGTTGGAGGCGGGCGCGATGCAGTACTCGGCGTAGCCGCCGCCGGGCGTCAGGGCGCACGCGGCGTCGCCCACTTGCCATTGCGTTACGCCGGCACCGAGCTGCACGACGGTGCCTGCGACTTCCAGCCCGGGCAGGGGTGAGGCGCCCGCGGGCACCGGGTAACGTCCCATGCGCTGCAGCACGTCGGGGCGGTTGACGCCGGCGGCTGCAACCTTGATCAGCACGTCGCCGGCGCTGGGCCGCGGCAGCGGCTGTGCGGCCGGCCGCAGCGCCTCAGGGCCGCCCGGGGCGCTGATCACCACCCCTCTCATCTGATCGGGCAGGCTCATGCTCGTGAATCGTGAGTCGTGAATCGTGAGTCGAATGTCGGGATTCATGACGTTTTATACTAGCACGCTGCATTTCGTCGGTGTGGCAGCGTGCCGCGACGGGCACGCTGCTCGTTCAGGGCAAGGTGGAGAGCGCCTGCCGGCAGCCAGGCTGGCGCTGATACAGGGAGGAGGAGGAGCATGAAAGCAAGAGCCGTGCTGAACCTGATACTGGCAGCGTCCTGTGCCGCTGCGAGCGCCGCGGCGCCGGGACAATCCAGGGATTTTCCCAGCCGTCCGGTGCGCATGATCGTGCCATTTCCGCCGGGGGGCAGCGTGGACGTGGTCGCTCGCATCCTCGGCAACAAGCTGACGGAAGTGATGGGCCAGAACGTGGTGGTGGACAACCGCCCCGGCGCCTCCGGCAACATCGGCACCGAGCTCGCTGCGCGCGCCGTCGCGGACGGCCATACCCTCATGATCACGACCATTCCGCTGGTGGTCAATCCCAGCCTGTTCAGCAACCTTCCGTTCAATGTCGTCAGGGATTTCGCCCCGGTCTCATTGCTCGCGGCCGCCCCGTTCGTGCTCGTGGTCCATCCCTCGGTGCCGGCGGCGTCGGTGAAGGAGCTGATCGCGTTTGCACGCTCGAGGCCCGGGCAGCTCAACTACGCATCAGCGGGAAGCGGCACCAATCTGCACGTGGCCGCCGAGCTGTTCAAGAATCTCGCCAAGGTGCACATCGTTCATGTGCCGTACAAGGGCGGCGGTCCGGCATTGGCCGCGCTGCTCGGGGGGGAATCGCACCTGAGTTTCCTCGGCGTGGTGGCGGTCGTTCAACATGTCAGGACAGGCAAAATGCGTGCGTTGGGCGTGACCGCCGATAAACGCTCGTCGGCGCTGGCCGAGGTACCGACCATCGCGGAAGCGGGGGTGCCCGGCTACGAGTTCACGAGCTGGTACGGAGTGCTGGCTCCGTCGGCAACACCGGCGGACAGGGTCATTGCGCTGAACGGCCATCTCAGGAATGCGCTGCGCGCGCCCGACATGGCAGAGCGCTTCGCAAAGGAAGGCGCCGACATCATCGCGGGCTACCCGGAGGAATTCGCCAGACATCTGCGCACCGAGCTCGTGAAATGGGCGAAGGTCGTCAAGGAAAGCGGCCTCAAGGCCGAGTAATTAAGTGACTGAGTGATTAAGTGACGGGGTCAATCAGTGGGTGGTGGCGAGACGGCGGCATTGCTCATCACTTAATCACTTGAGGGATGGAAGCGGCGGCGAACATGCGGCGGTGCCAAGTTGTGGTAAGTTTAGACGGTAATTCCGCCTAAGGAGAACCGAAGTGGCTTCCAACCTGCTGCCGCGCCACAACCGCTACGACTATTCACCCATCACCGAGCGCAAGGACTACCGCTGGCCGGGCGGCAAGCGGCTCGCGTTCTGCATCACCACCAATATCGAGTGCTTCGCCTTCGGCAAGGGCCGGGGCCATGACAACGCCAAGCTCGGCGAGCCGCAGACGCAGCGCAATTACTCCTGGCGCGACTACGGCAACCGCGTCGGCATCTGGCGCCTGTTCGAACTTGCCGACGAGCTCGCGATGCCGCTCGCGCACAACACCAACAGCCTGCTCTACGAATTCGCGCCGCAGATCTTCCAGCGCGTCCGCGCCCGCGGCGACGAGATCGTCGCCCACGGCCGCAGCAACTCGGAAAATCTGCACGATTTTCGTTGGGAGGCCGACGAGGCGCGCGTGATCCAGGAGGTGACCGAGACCTTCACCCGCAACGAGGGCAGGCGGCCGAAGGGCTGGATGGGAGCCGGCGCCTACGAGAACCCGTGGACACCCGATCTGCTGAAGGAAGCGGGCTATACCTACCTCATGGACTGGCCGTGCGACGACCAGCCGTTCTGGATGCGAACGCGCTCGGGGCCGATCCTTTCCGTGCCGTACCCGGTCGAGATCAACGACTCGCCGCAAGTGGTGCACCGGCAGCACAGCGCACGCGAATTCTGCGACATGCTAGTGGACCAGTTCGAGGAGATGATCGAGCAGTGCGCCAAGGCGCCGCTGGTATGCAACCTCTCGATCCATCCCTACGTCTTTGGGCAGCCGTTCCGGCTGCGCCCGCTGCGCCAGGCGCTCAAGCACTGCTTTTCGCATAAATTCATGGATCGCGTCTGGAAGTGCAAGCCGGTCGACGTCGCCGATTACTGCTATTCACTGCCGGCGGGAACGCTACCGGGAAGCTGAAACGGCGGTCTTCCGCCGCGAAGTGCCAACTCAAAGATCGGAGCACGCCATGTCGAAAATCTGGAGTGCGGAATACTGGGCGAAAAAGGGCAAGGTTGATCTCTACCTCTATCGCAAGTGCGCCAAACAGCCGAAGCAGGGCGCCAACCCGCCGGTGCTGTTTCTGGTGCACGGCTCCTCCTTCTCGAGCCGGCCGGGCTATGACCTCACCGTGCCCGGCCGCTCCGACTATT
>JAHFRO010000262.1 GCA_023266245.1 Betaproteobacteria bacterium
GATTGCCGGTAGACATGGACGCTCTCTACACCCTGGCGGAGCGGCGCGGGCTGCGCGTAATTGAGGATGCGGCGCACGCCATCGGATCGAGCCACCGCGGGCGCCGCATCGGCAGCTTCGGCGACTTCGTCGCTTTCAGCTTTCATCCCAACAAGAACCTCACCACCATCGAAGGCGGTGCGCTCAGCATACGCGAGCCGGCGGAAGCCAGGCGGGTCGAGCGACTCCGCTTTCACGGCATCGAGCGCGACGATAATGGCGATATGGATGTACTCGAGGCAGGTGGCAAATACAACCTCACCGACGTTGCCGCCTGCGTGGGGCTCGGCCAGCTGCGCAGGCTCGAGCAGTTCAACCAGCGCCGGCGCACGCTCGCGGCCCGCTATTTCGAACAGCTCAAGACCAATCCCGCGATGCTGCTGCCCGCGCACGGCGATGAAGGCCACAGCTGGCACATGTTTGCGCCGCTGCTGCCGCTCGAGCACATGCGCATCGGGCGGCCGCAGTTTATCGAGGAGATGCGCAAGCGGGGGATAGGTGTCGGCATCCACTATCCGGCGCTGCACCTGTTCAGCCTTTATCGTAAAATGGGCTACAGGATCGGGGATTTCCCGAACGCCGAACGCATCGGCCAGTCCACTGTCACCCTGCCCCTGTTTTCCGCCATGAGCGAGAACGACGTGGATCGCGTGTGCGAGTCCTGCAGCGGGATTCTGGGGAAGTTCCGGAAGGATGCGCCATGAACCTGCCAGTGCTCTCCGTCGTCATACCCGTCTTCAACGAAGAGGAAGGGCTGCCGGCGCTGTTCGCGCGGCTGTATCCGGCAATGGATAAGCTCGGCGTGACCTATGAGATCATCTTCGTCAACGACGGCAGCCGCGACCGCTCCGCCGCTCTGCTGCGCCAGCAATTCGAGCGCCGGCCCGACGTGACACGGGTGGTGCTGTTTGCCGGCAATTACGGCCAGCACCTCGCGATCATGGCCGGCTTCGAGCGTTGCCGCGGCGAGCGGATCATCACGCTGGATGCCGACCTGCAGAATCCACCCGAGGAAATTCCCAAGCTTCTGGCAAAGATGGACGAAGGCCATGACTACGTCGGCGGGGTGCGCACAAAGCGAGCGGATTCGTGGTTCCGGCGCAACGTGTCCCGGGTGGGGAATTACGTGCGTGAGCGAACGACGGGAATTCGAATGACGGACCACGGCTGCATGCTGCGCGCGTACAGCCGCCCGATCGTAAATGCAATCAACGCCTGCACCGAGATCAATACTTTCATTCCCGCGCTCGCCTACACGTTCGCCCAGAATCCTGCCGAGGTCAGCGTGGAGCACGCACAGCGCGCGACGGGCGTGACGAAATACTCGCTCTACAAGCTGTTCCGACTCAATTTCGACCTTGTAACCGGTTTTTCGCTTGCGCCGCTGCAGGTGTTCTCGCTGATTGGATTTCTTCTCGCGCTCGGCGCGATGGGCATGGTTGGCTTCCAGGTAATTCATCGATTGGTGCGAGGAGAGGCAGCCGAAGGCGTGTTCGCCTCGGTCATGGATGCGGTCCTGCTGTTTGTTTCCGGTCTTGTGTTGTTCGGCATAGGCCTTCTCGGCGAGTACATCGGGCGGATTTACCAGGAAGTGCTTCGGCGACCGCGATTCTTGATCAGCAGCGTGCTCGAAAAACCGGACGCCGAGGACCAGCAAGATGCCGGGTTTCAGGTTGCGCCCGAGACGCGCGCCGAGACGCTCGCCAGGATCAAGTGACCCCAGCTACCGTCTTCGCGTACCACAACGTCGGAGTACGCTGCCTGGACGTATTGCGCGCCGGGGGCGTTGAAGTTCGTCTGGTGGTCACGCACGAGGACGACCCGAACGAAAAGGTCTGGTTCGCGAGCGTTGCTGAACGCGCCCGGCTGTACGGCATTCCGGTCATCACGCCGCAAGATCCCAATACGGCCGAGGCGATCGAGAGGGTTCGCTCCTCGGCGCCCGACATCCTGTTCTCGTTCTACTACCGTCGCCTGCTCGGGCCTGGACTGCTCGCGATGCCACGGCTCGGCGCGTACAACGTCCACGGTTCGCTCCTCCCGAAATACCGCGGTCGGGCTCCTGTGAACTGGGCGCTCGTGCATGGGGAGCGGGAAACCGGCGCCACGCTGCACGAAATGGTCGCGAAGCCGGATGCGGGCCGCATCGTCGATCGAGAGCGTGTTCCGATCCTGCCAAACGACACGGCACGCGAGGTTTTCGACAAGGTGACTCTAGCGGCTGAAATCGTCCTTGAGCGATCCCTTCCCGGGTTACTATCCGGCACCGCGAGACTGGTGCCACAGGAATTGGCAGCGGGCAGCTACTTTGGCGGGCGCCGGCCCGAGGACGGTGCTGTCGATCCAGCCTGGCCGGCAAGTCGCATTCACGATCTCGTGCGTGCCGTGGCGCCGCCGTACCCCGGTGCGTTTTGCCAGTCAGCTGGAAAGACGCTGCGCCTGTTGCGAACCTTCAATACCGGTGAGCGTGGCGCCATCACGGGCCATCCGGCGTTGCTTGCGCGCGGCTCCGAATTGCATCTCCGTTGCGCGGATGGAGGAGTACTGCGGGTGCTGGAAGCGGAATTCGACGGTCTGCCCTTCAACGCTGACGTGATGCGAGCGCGATACAGAACAGATTTACTGGCATTGAAGAACGAAACCACAACCCCATGAAGAAAATCCTGATACTCGGCGTCAACGGATTCATCGGCCATCACCTCTCGAAGCGTATCCTCGCGACCACGCCGTGGGAGGTCTACGGCATGGACATGAATACCGACCGCATCGCGGACCTGATGGGTGAGCAGCGTTTTCACTTCTTCGAGGGCGACATTACCATCAACCTGGAATGGATCGCCTACCACATCCGCAAGTGCGACACCGTGCTGCCGCTGGTCGCGATCGCGACTCCTGCGGCTTACGTGAAGGAGCCGCTGCGGGTGTTCGAACTCGACTTCGAGGCCAACCTGCCGATCGTGCGCGCCTGCGTGCAGCACCGCAAGCGGCTGGTGTTTCCCTCGACCTCGGAGGTCTACGGCATGTGCCGCGACCGGCTATTTGACACGGAGGCCTCCGAGCTGGTTCTGGGACCAATCAACCGGCCGCGCTGGATTTATTCTTGCGCCAAGCAGCTCATGGACCGCGTGATCTGGGCTTACGGCATGGAACACCGGCTCGATTTCACGCTGTTCCGACCCTTCAACTGGATCGGCCCCGGGCTCGACAACCTGCACGCCCAGAAGGAAGGCAGCTCGCGCGTCGTCACCCAGTTCCTGGGCCAGATCGTGCGGGGAGAGCAGATCAAGCTGGTCGACGGCGGACGTCAGCGCCGGTCCTTCACCTA
>JAHFRO010000263.1 GCA_023266245.1 Betaproteobacteria bacterium
AGGTCTCCTTCGGGTGGTCGCAGTTCTCAGGGGCCAACATTACGGCGAGCGGTCAAGAATGTAAAGACCGGTTCCGCGGACCGATCAATACGGCGCTCGAAGGGCGCAACGACTCACGATTATTGCTGCCGGTGATTCCGCGGTCGCGATGTTCCAGCCACGAAGGAAGTGGTGATTGGAAGTTGTCTCCATGCCCTTCGTGGCACTTCTCGATCTCTCTTGGCTTGTGTCGACGACTGCCCTAATATGCAGGCAGCACAGACCGCGTGGGTGAGGTAAATTAAATGATCGCGCGACGGAAATTGCTGATTTCGCTTGGCTGGGGCGCGCTTGCGGTACCCCTTGCGTCCTTCGCTCAGCAGCCGTCGGCGAAGATGCCAAGGATAGGCGTTCTATCGCCATTCGCTAGCAACGCAGACGCATTTCGCGACGCCTTGCAGCAGCGCCTGCAGGAGCTGGGTTACAGCGCGGGACGCAATATCGCTGTCGAATACCGGGCTTCGGAAGGCATGGCCGACCGGCTCCCGCAGCTCGCGGTCGAACTGGTCGGGCTCAAAGTGGCTGCCATTGTGACCACGACCGCACCGGGCGTGCAAGCGGCGAAGCAGGCCACCACGACCATTCCCATCATCATCGCCGGGGTGGATGACGCGGTCGATCAGGGATTCGTCTCGAGTTTGGCGCGGCCCGGCGGCAACATCACTGGAACCTCATGGCTCAACACCGAGCTGAGCGCGAAGCGGGTGGAGCTGCTCAAGCAAACCCTGCCCAAGATTTCCCGCATTGCGTTTTTGCGCGAAGCGGTTGGAGCGGCGTCTTCATTGCGGGCCATCGAAGCGGCGGCGCGCGCCTTGGGCATACGTCTACTCGTAATGGAACTGCGCGCACCATCGGAGGTGGATGGCGTGTTCGCGGCGCTGCTGCATGAGCGCGTGGGGGCGCTCATGGTCGCGCACAGCCCGATGATCGCCGGCCAGGAATCCCACATTATCGGCTTGGCGATGAAACATCGTTTGCCGACGATATTCTCGTTTCGCAAAGCGGTCGACGCAGGCGGGTTGATGAGCTATGGGCCCAAGCCCGCCGATCTGTACCGGCGCGCTGCGGACTATACCGATCGCATCCTCAAGGGCACCAAGCCGGGCAATCTGCCCGTAGAACAACCGACCAGTTTCGAGCTGGTGATCAACCTCAAGACCGCCACCGCGCTCGGCGTGAAGATTCCGCAGTCCATCCTGCTCAGCGCCGATGACGTGATCCGTTGAGCAGCGCTTATTTCGGAGCGTTCGCGGGTTCGTCTTTCACGAAAATCACGGCCGGCACACCCTCCTGGCTGATGTTCAACTGGAGGATTACGAACGGCGCATCGCCCGGGTTTCCCCACTGGTGCACGAAGTCGTAAGGTTCGTAATGAAGCGCGCCCGCCGACCGTGGTTCGGTTTTGCCGCCGCTCGTGAGCATGCCGGTGCCGCTGAGGAAGTAGTAGACCGCCGCGCCGGAACGGCGGTGGGGCGGATTGATTGGAAAGTGTGGCGGAAAAGTCACGCGCACGAGGGTGAATTCGTAAGGGCCTGGCTTGAGCCCCGGAATCGGCGACGCGGTACGGTACATCTCAGTAACCGTGGCCGGACGACTTTCCATAGGTTGATTCAACTCGTCGGCCTTCAGCAATACAAAATGCAGGAACACGGCCGGCTCGCTGCCACCCGCCTTGATCGTTGTGTTCTTGCCAGCGGCAACGAGGAGTCCCTCACCTCGACTGAGGAGCTGCCGATCGGCGCCGCTCGCCACCTCCACAGACCCGCTTAGAGTGAAGACAAAGCCTACAGCTCCGCTGTACGTGGTCGCCTGCTTAGCCGGCACGCTGACCCGCACGACTTTGAAGTAGCGCGGCGCATCCACCACGCTCGGCACGGCAGCGCTTGCCAGCACCGCACGCACGATGCCCGCACTGGTGGGCGACGGGGACGCAGGCTGCGCACCTACCGAGGTCGCGAGGATGCACCCGCCAAAGATGGTGACGACGAAGGTCAAAGAGACCAAGCGAATCATGCCACTACCCTCCTATACTGCGGTGAAAGTATCCCGCCCCAGTGACTGACTCGCAGGGAGAACCACGCATTCCCTGGACCGAGGGCAGACATTAGAAGAATAACACCAGAACCGCCCCGCTGCTGACTTCTGGCGCCGGTTCTAGTATGCGATCGAAATCATCCCAACCAACAACCGGTTCCAGAATGGTCACCGCATCGGTTTCGAGTTCGCGAGCTGCGATTCGGTCACCGACAATTTTTTCTGTTTCCACGCGGCGCAGCCGATCAAAACGGCGCGCGGCGCTTCAATCCGCACGCAAGCCGGTTCTCTGAATGATAGTCGCGTAGCGCACCGTCTCGTTGCGCACGAGACTCGCCAACTCCTCCGGCGTGCCCGGCCAGGGGTCGATACCCGAGGCAGTCAGCCTTTCGCGTAAGTCGGGCGTCTCCAGCGCCTTGGTGATTTCCTGACTGAGACGCACGATGATCTCGCGCGGCGTCCCGGCAGGCGCGAACATGCCGTACCATATCGGCACCACGAAGTTGTCCACACCGGCCTCCTTCGACGTCGGCACGTCGGGCAAGGTCGGCACGCGGCTCTCCGAGAGCACCGCCAGCGCGCGCACCCTGCCGGCACGAATCTGCGGCAACGCCGGCGCCACCGCCACGATCACCTCATCGACTTGACCGCCGATCAATGCCAGCATCGCCAGCGATGAACCCTTGTACGGCACGTGCACCAGGTTGATCTTTTCGAGACTGATCAGCAACTCGTTCGCCAAATGGTTGGTAGTGCCAGCACCGCCCGAACCGTAGTTGAGCTTGCCGGGTTGAGCGCGCGCAAGACCGATGAGCTGCTTCAAAGTTTTTGCGGGCACCGACGGATGCACGAGCAACACGTTCTGGATCGAAGCCAGGCGCGCTATCGGCGCCAGGTCCCTGGCCGCATCGTAATCGAGGCGAGCATAGAGCGACGGGCTGATCGCAATCGTGGGCGAGGACAGCACCATGGTGTAGCCGTCGGGTGGGGATTTGGCGGCGAGCGCGAGCCCCAGATTGCCGCCGGCACCCACCCGGTTGTCCGGCACTATATTCGCGCCGAGTTGCTCGGAGAGCTTCTGGCCCAGCGCCCGGCCCAGTATGTCGCTCGGCCCGCCGGCCGGAAACGCCAGTATCATTCGAATCGGTTTGTTCGGATACGACTGCGTGAACGCCGTGCCGCAGGAGAGCGCAAGGAACAGCGACGCGACGATTGCGCAACCACGGCTGCGAATGGGGCACATCGTTTCCTCCTTTGCGCTGGCGATTGTGGACTTAGTTACCGGCG